>NZ_JBSFUU010000001.1:0-235191 GCF_053591955.1 Streptomyces sp. NPDC002845
ACGGTCAGCCCGCCACCCGTCGCGTACCGCATACCACCGGCATACCTGATGGATCATCAGCTGTCGCCAGGTCTACCTCAGGAATTTAAGATCAGGTACATCATCGAATAGGACTTTTGGGTTTCAGATCAACAGCAATCAACTGAATCATCCATGAGCTGCTGCACGGACTCACCGAGGTAGGATTGCTGGTAGGTGCCGTCAAGGAGGCCGACTTCACGCGCCTCATCAAGTCCGATCAGGCGAATACTTCCAGCCGCAGTTTCGGCAGCACCGAACTCGCCCAAGTCGACGCCAGGCCATTGCAGATCCGGCGCATGATAAATCTCCGGCTCCGCAGGAAATAGAGAGAGGAGACTCTCGTCATGAGCGACGACATTCCAGACTCCTGTCGAGACGAGACGGTCATCGGTGTAGACAGGGAACCGACGCGCCACTGAAGAATCCCTACTCTTGGGTTTTGGAACGAGATACTTCCCGCGCAGGAATCCAAGTGCAGTGCCAAAGCGGTTCCGCGCCACAATCAAGGCCATATAGTAGCTGCCCCCCTTGGCGGGGATGGCCAAGATATCGCCGATCTTGGGCTTGGTAATCCTCTTCTGGGGATTTACAGTTAGCCTCACCCATTCTTCACTTTCGACATCCTCAAGAGAAATTCTGGGATCGTTGAGTGTTGCAGCAAGAGCTGAGGCCATGCCAGATGTCGACAGTAGCTGACCGCTTGGCTCTCTCGCCAAGACATCCAGAAAAGCAGCTCCATCAACAAAGATGGAATCGTTGAGTTCATCCACGAGTGAGTCGCTGCGGCGCTCGTAGCTCCTATTCCCCTTTAGCTTCGCTTTGAAGGTGAGCGGAGCCGGGTAAATGCCATACGACGCCCACCCGAGGATCTCCAGAAGCTCTCCAAGCGATGGCAGCTTTCCTACTTGCTCGAAGAATTCAGTCGAGAGCGCCGTAAGCCGAGAGACGGAATCTTCCAGAGCGTCGGCAGAAAATGATGCGTCACTCACGGGCATCCTCCAAGCTTCTTCGCCTCGTAGGCTTCGTACTCCGCAAGCTTGCTACCGGCCAGCGGGTTCTGACGGTTACCACGATAGTTGCTGCCGTCGCGGCCGATGTTCGTGCCGTGCTGCTCGGAGAGTCGCTGCTCCATCAGACGAGACTCGCCGTACGTCCTTGTTCCGGGCACAACCCTCATTGTGTCGCCGTTGGCCGGATCGAACCTGTTGCGGTTGTTGCCATGCCGATACTGCACACCTGCCGGTGTATCACCGGGACCGAACATGCCGGAGTAATAGACGCTGCCACCACGATCAACAAGCACGTAATTGCTGTATCCGGAGCGATCGAGGTAATTAAACCTGTCGCCCCCTCCGGCGTTATGTACCAGGACCGGGGTGGCCCCAGCGAGGACATAGTACGTGTGCTACGCGGTACCCCTCTACCTGCTTCTTCGCAGGTCAGCGCGTGATTTGCGTTCCGCTGGTGTCCGTGGATGTGCGGGGAAATCCGTGGGTGTTGCCGTCGCTACTGCCGTCAGGAGTCGGGCGGCGGTGCTGGTGCCATTCTCGCTCCGCCGGTCACCGCGAATTTTGTCGGGCCACCGTGTATGCGGTGGGGCCAGTAAGCCCTGTCCCTGTGCCGTCGAGCATGTCCAGGACCTCGAAGCCGGCGGCCTCCGCGTAGCGTTCGAGCTCCTGGGGGAACAGGACACGTCTGCGGATCTCGTCTCGGGCCTCGTCGCCCGAGGGGAGCATCCAGTGCCGGTGCATGGTGTTGATCTGGGTACGCAAGTCCCACGTGTGGCGGATGGTGACGGTCGCGGATCCCGTCGGGGTGTCGACCATAGCGGTGGTCGGCTCGGCCTGGGTGATCGGGGCGACGGGGGAACACAGCACGAGCAGCGCTCCTGGCCGGGCGTGGGCGGCGAAGGTGGCGAAGACCTGGCTGATTGCCTCGTTGTCGTGCACGTAGGCCAGGCTGTTGCCCATGCACGTCACCACGTCCATGCGGCTGCCGAGTCGTGCGGTGCGCATGTCGCCGGTGCGGATGTCCAGCCCGGGCCGGGCCTGGTGGGCGTACTCGACCATGCCGGGCTGGAGGTCCACGCCGATGCACTCGAAGCGCTTGGCGAGGATCTCCAGGTCGCGGCCGGTACCGCATCCGAAGTCGACCAGGGTCCGGGCGTCCGGCCTGTGCAGCTCGATCAGGGTCTGGCACATTCCGGCGCTCGTGCTGTCGGACTGGACCACGTCGTAGAGTGCCGGATCGCGGTACAGGAGGTTGGTGGCTTCCACGTGCTCGGCTTCCGTGTCGGGGCTGGTCACATGAGGCTTCGCAGTCCGACCTCCAGGGCGAGCACATCGCACAGCAGATCGGGGACGACCGGCGCGGAGTCGGCGTTCCTCCCCGCCTTGGCGAGAGCCTTGCCGTCAACGTAGCCGAGGTCCATCAGGATTGACTCCTTCAGCATGTCGTCCAAGACCGGCAAGCCGTAGGAACGCAAACCCTTCTCCAGGACGGCCAGGAAGTTCTCCGGTTCGGTCGGCGCGGCCACCCACCCGGGCAGCCCGGCCCGCCGGATCCGCTCGCGGAACAACGCCTTGCCTCGCTTGTGCTCGTGCGGTAGCTGCTCCATGAACCGCACGATCCGCGGGTGCGCGAGCGGACTCACCGGCCAGATTCCGGCCTGAAGGAATCCGGGGTTGTGCATCCCGAACGCCATCAGGGTCGGTACGGGCAGCACTGGGATGGGGGCCAGGTGCTCGTTGACTTCGGCGAGCGCTCGGATTGCTTTGTCGCCGAGCCACGGCACGGGTTCCGGTGTCGGCAGTTCGGCCTGTGTCCTGGAGTGGTGGGCGTTGATCTCGTCCCCGCCGCTGCCCGTGAACATGACCTCGCACCGCCGGGCGGCTGCCTGCTCGCGCACGACATTGAACGCCTCCTGGTAGAAGGCTCCCGCCGGATCGTGCGGCCTGCGCAGAGCGCGCACGCCGCCAGGGCAGAAGGGTGGGTGCTGCATGGCGGGGGTGGCCGTGTCCCGGAAGCCGCAGTGCTCCACAAGGGCCCGACGCCGCTCGCGCTGCTGCCTGCCGGTGCTCCCTCCCACCAGCAGGCCGAAGCTGTACACCTCGGGGAAGCGGGCTGCTTTCACGGCCAGGGCGACGTTCCCGGAGTCCGCGCCGCCGGACAGCTCAACACCCACACATCCGGTTGCCGTCGGCGCCTGGCGGATCACGTCGGTCAGCAACTCGTCCAGAGCGGCGAGTGGATCAACGCCGGGCCGCAGCGTACGTGGCTCAAGTACGTGTTCGGCGGGGTCGGGGTAGTGGATGCTGAGTCCCGAAGGGGTGAACGTGGCCGTTGCCCGTTCGGTGAGGCGGTAGACGCCTTGGAAGAGCGTCTCGGACGTGTAGCGGTGCTGCCTCGTCAGCGTGCGGGCGACGACACGCGCCACCAGACGGTCGGCCCGCAGATGCGGTCGCAGCAGTGTCAGGTCCCACGAAGCGTGCAGTTCGCCGGCCTTCTCTGTCAGATAGAGCGGAGCTGTACCGAAGACACCCGCCGCCAGGCGGGCTTGTCCGGGCTCCATGGTGAGTTCGACGAAGTCGGCCTCGTCCCGCTTGCACTCCTTCACCCGGACCCGTACGCGCGGCGCTTGGTCGTCGTTGACCTCCATGACGAGAGTGGACACGTTCGCGGGCTCGATCCAGCTCTCGCCGTTGATCCAACGGCCGCCCTGTGATCTCCACTTGGGCTCCTGGAGATCGGCCAGGCGCAGACGCATCGACAGCATGTCGTCCCTTTCCGATGTCGTGCGGCGGGGCGGGGCCGCGTATGGCCCCGCCCCGCCTGGCGTCAGCCCTGGATCACTTGCTGCAGTGGTCGCCGTTGTTGTCGCCGCCGCCCGGCATCTTGTCGAGCAGCGCGGCTTCGACGGCCGGGACGCCGGTGATCAGGTCGCCGGTGAACAGCTCGTCCACGTTCATCGTTTTCTCCCTTACGGTTTTCAGTGGACTCCGCGGCGGATGCTGCGGAGTTGGACCCGTCCGGCTGCCGGACCCTTGCGAAGAAGGCAGCCGGACGGGGTGCCCACCGCTTCCGACGGCGGGCCCTCCCTCATCACAGGTGGGGAGCCTGGATGCGTGACGGGGAGGAGTCAGGTGGGGGTGGATGCGGCGGCGACGCCCAGGACGAAGCCGGCCGATCCCGAGATGATGATGATCAGGAGTGGTCCGACGTAGCGGCCGACGGCTTCGGCTATCCGGCTCACAGCCGCTCTCCGCGGCTGCGCTGGTTGGCCTCGCGTACTGCGACGCTCAGCTTCTCCGCGCCGTACTCGGGCGTGGCACTGCCGTGCTGCGGGCAGAGACACGGCGAGAACCGGTTCGAACCCGGCGGCAGGTCCGCGCCCTCGTAGGAGTCGATCCTCAACACCCCGTCCATGCCCCGCTCCTCGGTCATCCGAGCCAGACGGGCCCGTGCTTCGCTTCTCATCCCTCAGCCCTTCAGACGACGGCTGCGGCGAGGACTCGCCGTTGCCTGCTGTCTCTACGCAACCGCACGACCACGCTCAGCGGTACCGTTGCCGCAGCACCAGGACTTGAAAGCCATGAAAGTTCGCAAGGTCACGGGGAGTTGAGGGCATGGCCAAGCGTGAACCGAACGCGGCGCTCGGGCGCCTGCTCGCCGAGAGCCGCTGGACTCACCGCCAGTTCGCACGGGCGGTGAACCGCGTCGGTACGGAGACCGGGATCCCTCTGCGTTACGACGAGTCGGCGGTGAGCCACTGGCTGGGCGGCACCGTCCCTCGGGGTGCGGTGCGCGGATGCATCCTCGAAGCTCTCTCCCGCCGCCTCGGCCGCCCCGTCACCCATGCCGAGGCCGGGCTGCCCGTTCCACGCAATCGCTCCTCCGCGGCTGCGGATACCGTGGAAGGGGTGATCGACCTGGGGAGGCTGGATATGGACCCGTCCCGCCGGAGTGTCCTGGGTGCCGGCCTGTTCTCCGTGGCCGTCACCATTCCCGGCTGGCCTGATGTAGTCGGGCGTGCCGATGCCATTCAGTTTGGCCGCACGAGTCGCATCGGTATGAACGAAGTGGACATGGTCATCGCCATGACCGAGCGTGTTTCGGAACTGGACGACGAGTTCGGCGGTCGTCACGCACGCCCCATGGCGGCCTCGTTCATGGTCAACACCGTGGCCTCCTACCTGCGCGCCGACGCACCCGAGGACGTACGCAAGGCGATGCTGTCCGCCGCCTCGGACCTGCTCTACCTGACCGGCTACATGGCCGTGGACGAAGGTCTGCACGGTCTCGCGCAGCGCTACTACGTCAAGGCCCTGGAGCTGGCGGGCGCGGCCGAGGACCACCTGACGTACTGCACCACCCTGCGGGGCATGAGCGTCCAGGCGGTCGACCTCCGCCACGGGGCGAAGGCCATGGAGCTGGCCGACGCCGCTGCCGCCGCCTCCCCGAAGGCCGGCCCTCGGATGCTGGCCTTCCTCGTCGGCCAGCAGGCACACGCCGCCGCGCAGACCGGCGACCGTACGGGTGCGCTGCGCTGCATCCGGGAGGCCGAGGCGGCCATGGACCGTGCCGAGTCACGCGGTAAGGCGTTCGGCTCGTATGACCCCTCTTCGCTCAACTACCACGTCAGCCAGGTCCGTTACGAACTCGGTGACAAGGCCGGAGCCGTCGACGCCATGCAGCAAGCGGACCGGCTCCGCCCAAGCGTGTACCAGCGCACACGAGTACACCGTCGTGGCCTGTTGGCAGAGCGGCAGTTGGAACTCGGCCACCTGGAAGCGGCCTGCGCCACCTGGCACCAGGCCCTCGACGACTACCCCAAGGTGCAGTCCGGCCGCGCCGACGACCGCGTGAAGGCGATGTTCGGTCTCCTGCGCCCTCATCTGAAGAACGCGACGGCGCTCGACCTGTACGACCGAGCACGGACGATCGCACCACCGTCGCTGGTCGCCTGATCCCCGTCGCACCTTCAACCTCAGCCACAGAAAGTCAGCCACGACGGCGGGCGCGCCGAGAGATCACCCGCCACGTGTGCTTCCAGCAACCCCGCACCGGCCTCAACCACGCCTCTTCCTTCCGCCACAGCATCCGCCCCGCTCCGGCCTGGCCGCTCGGCAGCGGGATGGGCTGCTCGATCTGTGGCTTCGCCTGTGACCCACGCCGACGACGATCGATCGCGGCCTTCGGTTGCCGCAGCCTGACGTGGTGCTGTGCGGCGTTCGGCGGAGTCGGCCTGGCGGCGCCGCTGCGGTTGCTTCCGGGATCGGAGTCGGCTCGCTTGTCTGCCACTGCGCGCCGAGTGGCCGGTGGCCGTCGCCAGCGGGGCGGCAGACAGGAGCGGGCGGCGGCCACCGGCCGCCGACGCGCGGCGGCCCGCGCAAGCGGGACGCCCTTCTTGATCAAGTAAAGAAACTCTGAACAGCTCGCCCTGTCACCCCATCTGGCCAAGGTGCCAGGCTGACCGTCAGGGGCGCTGTTGCCGTCGCTTCTTCGACTCGGCCAGTGCGGCTTCGAGTTTCTCGCGCGGCGATGCGTCCGAGTCGGCGTCGTCGTCATGGAGGGGAGGCAGGAACAGGCCGCGTCGGCTCGTCTCGCGTTTGATTTTCCGGCGCTCGTTGAAGATCCGCTGGTGTTCCTCACGGATCGTGGCCCATCGCTGGTCGAGTTCCGCTTCCCGTGCCAGGAGCTCGTCATCGGTGAGGTCGGCGAAGTCGGCGGCGGCTGCGCGGGCCTCACGGACGATCTCCTCCCGTAGCAGGTAGTTCGTGATCGGCCCGTGGCGCTTGCCCGGCTCCGGGGCCTGGCGCACGAAGACACCGCGGCCCTTGACCGAGTACACGAGCCCTTCCTGCTTGAGGCTCCGGTAGGCGTTCTGCGCGGTGGAGTTGGCGACTTGGAAGCGCTCTTGGATCTCACGGGCGGGCGGGAGCTGGGAGCCCGGAGGATAGGTGCCCTCCGCGATGTCGCGGCGGAGGAAGTCGGCCACCTGAACATAGGGCGGGCGACCGTCGTCGTTACGGATGAGATCGGCCGGCCAGTCCGCGCCCGGCTCCTCTCCGTCCGCGTCCGCTACTGAGGTAGCCGGCGCATCGCCCTCGCTGGCCGTCGAGCTGACGAAGCTGCCTCGGCCGAGCTGGGAGTAGACCAGCCCTTCCTGTTTGAGGACCCGCAGGGCGTTCTGGACGGTGGAGCTGGAGACGCCGAACCGCTCGCCGAGCACGTTCGCCGAAGGCAGGCGCTCGCCCGATGTGAACTCGCCGGTCAGGATCGCGTCGCGCAGGGCGGCAGCGGCCTGGAGATAGGGGGGCCGGGAGTCCTCGTCCAAGGGCAGGGTCATGACCCCACGGTATCGCCTGCCCGGCAGGCCGCTACAGGTAGATGCCTGCACTTCCCGCCTGACCGCCTACCCACCTAATCGCTTCACAAGGTGATCGTGGTTGCAAGATCTACGTTCACCTCCCTATGCTCATGGCGAGTCGATCAAGCGGCTCCATCTCGAACGATGAGGATGTGATGGCATGGCCATGTCTCGAATCCGTGTTGCCCTGCTGCCGTCGGCGGTGTGCATCGCGGGCACCGAGCCGGTGCTGAAGATCAAGGACCAGCAGACCGGGGAGGTCGCCACCGACCGGGAGACTGGCGCATCGCTGTACACGGTGACCGTGATGCTCATGGAAGAAGGCCGGGCCGAGGTCCTGAAGATCACGGTTCCGGAGACGGGCCTGGCGGCCGGGCTCAAGCCGGGCGCGATGGTGCGGCCGGTGGAGCTGTTCGCGACCCCGTGGGCGCGGATCTTCAATGGTCAGCTCTCCGACGGCGTCGCCTACCGGGCCGCCCGCCTGGAACTGGTGACGGTGGAGGCGGCCCAGTGACCCGCTTCGAAAACTCCGTGCCGGAGCGGGAGTTGTATCCGCTCCGGCCCCTGCCGGGAACCGAGGGCAAGGCCACGTTCGCCGTCTCGGCCGCGGCGCTCGATCTGCTCAGCCTGAGCCCCGAGCAGGCGGCCCGCCTGGACCTGGGCTATGTGC
Source organism: Streptomyces sp. NPDC002845 (assembly GCF_053591955.1). Classification (NCBI taxonomy): domain Bacteria; kingdom Bacillati; phylum Actinomycetota; class Actinomycetes; order Kitasatosporales; family Streptomycetaceae; genus Streptomyces; species Streptomyces sp. NPDC002845. The sequence continues at coordinate 8,061 of NZ_JBSFUU010000001.1, forward strand.
TCCGCCTGATACGCGAAGAGGGGGCCTGACGTGGAGGCCGTGACGGGTTACGCGCCGGACGCCTTGCTGGCTGTGGTCGTGGTGGTCGGTGTGTGGCTGCTGGTGACGGTGGTGCGCTACGCACGGGCCGACCGGGGCACGAGGGTCAGCATGCGGCAGGCCGTCCGGGTTCGCTGGGGCTGGGTGCGCCTGGCTCGGATGGCCGGACTGACGGTCACCGACAAGACACCGGGTCTGCTCGCGCAGCTCACCGCCCAGAAGGACAGTCCCGCCCCCGCGCCCCGGGTACTGACTCCCAGGATCAAGGTGAAGCCGGACCGGTTCGGGGTGATTGTGCGGGCCTGGACGCTGCCGCAGGTCGGTCTGGAGGAGTACCAGAAGGCGGCACGCTTCCTGGCGGACGCCTGGCGGTGCACGCGGGTCTCCGTCCTGCCCGACGGACCCGGCAAGGTGGTGATCCGTGGCGTGCGCTCCGACCCGTTGACCACGCCGACCAAGCACCGGCCCACCGGCCGCCCTCCGGAGGACGTGGCGCGCTGGGAACTGGGCGTGGACGAGTACGCCGCACCCGTCTGCGTGTCCCTGGCCAACGTGCCCGGGGTGACGGTGGCCGGCACACCCGGCGCGGGCAAGACCTCGGGGATCAACAAGTTCGTCTGTGACCTCGCGCCGTCGGCGGCCGTGCAGTTCGTGGGCTTCGACGGGAAGGTGTCGCGAGCCTCGGAGGGCGACTACGCCGACCTGGTCAAGCGGATGTTCGCGTTCTGCGGCGACGACCTGGACGAAGCCAACGCGTTGTTCAAGCGCCTGGTTCAGCTGCGCCGACGGCGGTCGTCGGTGATCCGGGACGTGCTGGGCGTGAAGAACATGTGGCATGTCGGCCCCTCGCGGTTGTGGCCGCTCACGGTGGTGCTCATCGATGAGGCGCACTCGTTCTTCCGCGAGTACAAGGGCGGCGACGCCGAGACGAAACGTTTGGCTGCGCTGACGGCGGAGAACGCCCGGCTGGTGGAGGACCTGGTCAAGAAGGGCCGCAGCGTTGGCATCCTGGTGATCCTGATCAGCCAGAAGACCACCGGGGATGCCATCCCGACCTTCATCCGCGATGTGTGCCCAGTCGGGCTGTCGTTCGCGCAGAAGACGGTGGAAGCCGCGGTGGCCGCGCTGGGCGACGACATCCGCAACTGGCCCGATGCCAGCCCGGTGACGTTGCAGGACCCCGCCTATGTCGGGGTCGCGGTGATGGCGATGCAGGGACGCCCCGGCTTTACCCGCATCCGCACCCCGTACGTCTCCGACGCCGACGCCGCCCGTATCGCGGAAGCCACCTCGCACCTGACCGCCGACCCCGCCCTGTGCCTGGACGCTCTTCTCGACGCCACCGGCCACACGACCCCCGGCGACGAGGGGCCGGACGGTCCGGCCGTCCCCCTGGCCAAGCCCTGAACGCCCCCGATCCCCACGCCCTGAGAGTAGGTTCCGCGCATGGCGGAGGAACGGTTCACCCGGCGCACCGTGACCGTGGTCATGGCGGTCATCGCGGTCCTGGCCTTCGTCTTCTCCTTCGGTAACGTCTGGGCGCTCGCCCTGCGGCTCGGCGTCCCCCGCCCGATCGCCCCGCTGATCGCGCCCATGGTGGACCTGTCCGTCGTCGGCCTCCTGGTCGCGCTCCGGTTCCTGGCCCTGCGCGGCGTCCCCAAGGCGGAGCTGAAGGCCGGCACCCGGCTGCTCCACCTGTGCGGGCTGCTCACCCTCGCCCTCAACACCGCCGAACCCCTGCTGACCGGACGCTACGGACGCGCCTGCCTCGACACCGTCGCCCCGCTCCTACTCCTGGGCTGGGGCCACGTCGGCCCCACCTTCCTCGCCCACTTCCACACCGCCGCACACCGGGAGGACACCACCGCAACCATCACCCCCGCACCCCTCGCTGAGCCGGTGCCCACCTCGGCGCCCGCTCCCGAAACGGCGGCTCCGGCCCCTGAGCCGGTCCCCGCCTCGACACCTACGCCGCCTCCGGCCGCAGTGCCTACCGTGCTCAAGGTCCCCGACTCCGCCCCCGCCCCGGCCGTCACCACGGCGCCTGCCACCGGCTCCCGCCCGGCCCTGCCCGCCGCACTGCTGAGTGCGGCCCGGCGCATCGCGGACACCCACCACGCCGAGCATGGGGCGCCGGTCACCGCCGCCCAGCTCGCAACCCGCATGGGCATCGCCCTGCCGGTGGCCACCGCCGCCCTCGCCCAACTCTGAGCCACCCCGGCCACCGGCCGGATCACCCCTCCCCGAAATCCACGCCCACCCCATGGGCCTGGTTCGTCATGCCCTGAGCAGCACCAACACGCCCACAACCATGTTCGGTTGCTGCTCGGGGCCAATCCACCCCGACAGAAGGGACACGCCCCGAATGGTCACCCTGGACCTGCGCCACGTGGCAAGCCCCGCCGTGCGGGACCTGCTCCACCTGGTCAACCACCCCGAATTCGACCGCGCACAGCAGCAGATCGAACGCCTCGGAGGCTGCACCGAACCGGTCCGCCTGACCGGCCGCACCACCACCGTCGACACCACAACCGGCGAGGTACTGCGCTCCTACACCTCTTCCACCGAGCCCACGGGCAGTCTGCTCACCGCGTGTGGCAATCGCCGCGCCTCCCGCTGCCCGGCCTGCTCCCGCCTCTATGCCGCCGACACCTACCACCTCATCCGCGCCGGCCTGTCCGGTGGCAAGAACGTCCCCGACACCGTCCGCACCCACCCCCGCGTCTTCGTCACTCTCACCCCACCGTCCTTCGGCCCCGTCCACAACCGCCTCACCACCCCCGGCGGCGACATCCGGCCCTGCCGCTGCCGCAAGCTCCACGATGTTGACGACGCTCTGATCGGAACGCCGCTGAACCCCGCGACGTACGACTACGAAGGCGCGGTCTTGTTCAACGCCCACGCCTCCGCCCTGTGGGCCCGCTTCACCACCTACCTGCGCCGCGAGATCGCCGCCCGACTCGGCATGACCGAAAAGGCCGCCCACGCAGTCCTGCGGGTCTCCTTCGCCAAGGTCGCCGAGTACCAACAGCGCGGCCTGGTCCACTTCCACGCCGTCATCCGACTCGACGGCCCGGACGGCACCAGCCAGCCCCCGCCGCCGTACGCCACCGTCGCCGTACTCACCAAGGCCGCCCGCGCCGCCGCCGCGCGGGTCCGCATCACTGTCACCTCGGATGCGGTCGGGGAACGCGAACTCACCTGGGGCGAACAGTTCGACGTACGCGAGATCACGGCCTTCGGGACCGACGCCGAATTCACCGATCAGGCCGTGGCCGCCTACGTGGCGAAGTACGCCACCAAGTCCGCCGACGCCTCCGGCACCCTCGACCGCGCCCTCTTCTGCCGCCCCTGCCAGGGACGCGGCGCCACCGTGCTGCCCCACGGAACGCCGCTCCCGTGCACCGCGTGCGACGGCACCGGGCAGGCTCTGCCGCTGTCCCGGCTCGCCGTCGCCCGGCACGTGCGGCAGATGATCCGCACCTGCTGGGAGCTGGGAAAGCTGCCGGAGTTCGCCGACCTCAAGCTCTGGAAGTGGGCGCACATGCTCGGCTTCCGGGGCCACTTCTCCACCAAGTCCCGCGCCTACTCGACCACCCTGGGCGCGCTGCGCGCCGCCCGCCGCGCCTGGCGCACCGAACAGGCCCGCGCCCACGCCGGCCTGCCCGCCTCCGACCCGGACACCACCCTCGTCATCGGCCATTGGGCCTACCAAGGCTCGGGCTACAGCCCCGGCGGCGCGCTCCTCGCAGCCCACCTCTGGCACCGCAGGGAACTGGAACGCCGGTTCATCGCCGAAGGGGGCTGCGGATGAACGCGCAGGAACCCGCCCCGACCCGGCGGGGACTGAGGGCGTCGGAGGAACTGCTGACCGTGCCCCAGGTCATGGCCCGCCTCCAGCTCGGCCGTTCCGCCGTCTACGACCTGCTCCGCACCCGCCAGCTCGCATCGATCACCCTTGGCCGCGCCCGCCGCATCCCCGCCCACGCGCTGGCCGACTTCATCCACACCCGCCTCGAACAGGAAGCCGCCGCCTGATGACCACGCCCCGCGACACCCCCGCCTCCCGCCGCAGCCGTGCGAACGGCGACGGAACCGTTTACCAGCGCAAGGACAGCCGCTGGGAGGCCGCTGGATACGTCCTCGCCCCCGGTAACACTCGCAAGCGCGTACGCGTCTACGGCAGCACCCGCAAGGAAGCACTGGCCAAGCTCACCGAGAAGATCGCCGCCAGCAACCGCGGCCTCCCCGTGCCCTCCGCGCAGGGCAGCGTGGCCGCGTACCTGACGTACTGGCTGGAGAACGTCGCTGTCCACCAGCTACGCGAGAACACCCACACGCGATACGCCGCCTGCGTCGACCGGTACCTGATCCCCGGCCTGGGCAAGAAGAAGCTCACCAAGCTCACCGCCAAGGACGTCCGCACCTGGCTCAACCAGCTCCGCACCACCTGCCAGTGCTGCGCACGCGGCATCGATGCCCGGCGTGATGAGCCCCGTTGCTGCGCCACCGGATCATGCTGCTCCAAGCGGCTCTCTCCGCTGACCCTGACCTACATCCACTCCGTGCTCAAGTCCGCCCTGGAGCACGCCGTCCGCGAAGAGGAAATCCCGCGCAACGTCGCCCGCAACGTCCGCACCGGCACCCCACAGCCCCGACGCTTCGAACCCCTCACCACCGACGAAGCCCGCCGACTCCTCACCACGGCCCAGGGTCACCGGCTCCATGCCCTGTTCGAACTCGCCCTTCACACCGGACTCCGCAAGGGCGAACTCCTCGGCCTGCGCTGGGAAGATCTCGACCTTGATCGGGGCACCGCTGCCGTCCGCCGCACATTGCAGCGCACCAGCACCGGCGGACTCACCACGTTGCCCACCAAGACCCGTGCCTCCGAACGCCGCATCGCCCTCCCCACCCGCTGCCTCCACTCGCTGAAGCACAACCACGAGCAGCAGCAGCGCGAACGGGAAGCCGCAGGCACCACGTGGCAGGACAGCGGGCACGTGTTCGCCACCGCGCAGGGCAGAGCGATCGACCCGACCAACCTCACCCGCGCCTTCACCACGCTCCTCCGCAAGGCCGGCCTCCGCCGCATCCGCTTCCACGACCTCAGACACTCCACGGCCACCCTGCTCCTGGAACAGGGCGTCGAGCTCGTCGTCATCAAGGAACTCCTCGGCCACGCCCACATCGGAGTCACCGCCACCGTCTACGCCCACGTCCGACTTCGCCTCCAGCGCGACGCCATCGACACCCTCAGCATCGCCCTTGACGGCCCTGCCAACGACGAGTCGACCCGCGACGACGGCGACGACTCGCCGCTGTACGGAGCCACCGTCCACTGACGTTGCCGTCAACTACTGCCGTCACCCACCGCAGAAGCCCCGTCAGGACGCACCTGACGGGGCTTCAAGTTTGCTGTCGCTATCCAGCGCGAGGGTTGCGAGATCGGGCAGCGAGGCTACACCTCACCCTCCAACCAACGCTCGAATGGTGCGACCTCCGAAAGTTCGGAATTGATCGCCTTCAACCCTCTGGCGAAGTCTTCGGCCAATTGCGAGAGCATCGCGACTAGCTCACTCTGTGCAATGCTCTCGCGCTCCGGGTTCGGAGCCCAATTGGTCCGCGACTCGCAGTGAATCATCACGAGATCCCCGCTTGGGCGGAAGGTCAAAGTCCTCTCGATGCCCTGCGAGTAGAGATCTACCTCGACTTCGCGACGGTCACGCACACCCACCAGAAGCGACGGGAGCTGCTCCATGAAGGCAGACAAGTCATACGCGACATCGAGTGGCCACTCATCACTCCCGAAGCCGCCCAGGTGGAATGTGCTGCCTCCAGCGTCAGAGAGGACGCTACACGCCTCCATGACCAGGGTTTCGTAATCGTCACCCTGCTCCACACCCGCTGAAGCAGGAGATACAGCACCTGACGGCACGGCCGGATTGAATGACACGGAGAAGCTCATCTCTCCAGCCTCCTAGTTCGGGCCAATGATCGGAAATCCCGTTTTGTACAGCCCATTTGGACTCGGGACGATGGTAGCTGCCCGCGCTTTCACAATGCTCCCGTCAGGCATAATCACCTGCCCCATGCCTTCCGGAATCCGCACCGACCTGGGCCCGGCACCTTCGACATGGAGTCCCTTCAAAAACTCTGCCGCGGCATTATCGTCCAGCCACTGGCCTTGCTGATTCCCGGTGGTACGAGCGCGATCTGTCAGCTTCTTCGTGTTCTTCGCTCCAGCGCCATGAGTCTTGAAGGTATGACCCCACGTTTTCACGCTGTTGGCTGCCCAATTGGGGCAGTTGCTGTTGTGAACGAGCACCGGAGTCCCGCCCGCCAGCACATAGTACGTGTGGTGGTCGCTGATGGTGAGGTTGTGGACGGTGGCGGTGGCTGCTGTCCAGCGTTGGATGGCGGTGATCTGGACGTGGGTGCCGGTGCCGGTCTTCAGCCACTGGCCGGTTGTGAGGTCGGTGGCGTTGATCCATTCGCCGAGTTCGGGGACCCAGAAGGGGTGTCCGTCGGTGGCGGTGACCTCGGCCGTCTCCCCGCTCTCTCCGCTGTCACTGCTCGTGCTGATGGTGATCTTGACGAGGTGCTTGACGCCGTTGCCGGTGATTTCGGCGGTGACGGTCTCCACGCTGGTTTCGCCGGTTTCGGGGTCGGTGGCCAGGACCTGGTCGCCGTTGCGGATGTCTTCGATCGGTTTGGTGGTGCCGTCGGCCATCAGGACCAGCGTGCCCGGAGGGAAGCTGTTGTCGTTCTTCTTGCACGTCTTGGCGGCCTTGCTGAGCCTATTGAGTTTGGCTAGCTTGGCGAGTTTGGTCCAGGGAAGATCACCGAGAGTCGAAGCACACTCCATGGTGAGGCCGATGTCCGTCGCGCACTCTTTCCAGTCCCCGAAGTCCGGGAGCACCAGAGTCTTGACAAACTCCCAGGTCGAGATGGGGGACTCTGGCACCGGCTGGTAGCTGCTGGCGCAGTTTCCTACCGTGTAGGAGCAGACACCATCGGAGCCGTTGCCGGTCGTTGTTCCGGTTGTGGTGGTGCCGGTGCCGCCTCCGCTGCCGGACGGGGTGACGACGGATTCGATATTGCCGTTGTCGTCGTAGCAGTGGTAGTGGGTGCAGCCGGGGCCGTGGTCCGGGGTCCAGACGGAGTCCGGGTTGTCTATGCTGCAGCCGTCGCAGAACAGCCCGGAGGGGTCGGAGTGCGTGGTGGGGTTGTTGTTGGCGTAGGCGTACCCGTTCATCTGCAGCGGGTCGGTGAGGACCAGGATCGGGTCGGCGGACAGGAACCGTCCGGTGGCCGGGTCGTACTCGCGCGCCCCCAGGTGGACCAGGCCATGCGCGGTGTCGTCGTCGCCGCCCACGTAGCTGCGGTGGGAGCGCCAGTTGGTGTGCTCCGCCCGCTCGTTGCCGAAGGGGTCGGTCCTGGAGAACTTGACCTTGTTGCCGGGGGTGAGGGCCACGTTGGCGTAGGCGGTGCCGTGGTGGTCGGCGGCCTGGACGGACAGTTCGGGTGTGCCGGTGGCGTTGGCGTGGCGCATGACGGTGGGGGCGCCGGGCTGGCTGTAGTACCGCTCGGTGTAGGCGGGCGCTCCGGCCGCGTTCACCGCGATGGTGGCCTCGCCCAGGTACAGCGTCCGCTCCGAGGCGGACACCGCCATCAGGCGGGCGCCGGTGCCGTCGTAGACGTACTTCGTCTGCGTGTCTGGCACCCACGACTGCCGCTCTGCACCACTGCCGCAGGCGGCCAGCTGCACATGAGTGCTGTCGGCCGTGCCGGCGCCGGTCACGTCCAGGCACAGGCCGGACGCCACGTGCTTGAGCGTGCCCTCGGCGGTGGCCGTCCACCGCTGACCCGCCTCCCCGGTGCAGCCGGCGATCGTCACCGGCGTGCCGTCGGCCGTGCCCCCGCCGGAGGGTACGGCGCACATGCCGAGGATCTTCAGCGCACCCGTCGAGGGGTCCGAGGCCCCGGCGGCCGGGTCGATGCGGAACTTCTGTGCCTTGGAGCCGTTGCACGCGAACAGCTGCACCGGCGTGCCCGGGGTGGTGTCCGCCTTGTTCAGGTCCAGGCACTTGCCCGCCAGGCCCACCCACGCACCGGCCCCGTTCTCGCCGAACCCGGTGACGGTCTCGACCTGGCCGTCCCACGTCCACGACAACGCCTGCTCCATGCCGTCGGCCGAACGCGCCGTGGTCTGACCGGCGGCGTTGTAGCCCGCCGCCGAAGCTGTGGTGACCTGCGCCCCCGCCTCGGTCGTAGACGTACGCGACATGCCCGTCAGCGTGTGCGGCTGCGACCCGTCCGACGCCCCGTACTCATACGCCGTCGTCGCGTCCTTTGACGCATCCAGGCCCGGATCGTGCTCCACCAGCTTCGTCCGGTTGCCCAGCGCGTCATACGTGTACGACTGCCAGTAACCCGCACCCGCCGCCGTCACATTCACCGTGCCGTCCGCATACGAAGGCGCCGCCACCGTCTTGCCCACCGCCGCGCACGCACCCCCCGGCGCCGTCCACGCCTCGGTCAGCTGCCCCAGCCCGTCATAGGTGAAGCACTGCCGGTCCGTCACCCCCTCCACCCGGTCCGCGACCGAGGTGACATTGCCCGCCAGGTCATACATGTACGACCGCCAGCTGACCCGGTGACCGGTCACCGCCGTCGTATCACTGACCGACTCCCGGTCCACATAGCTGTCGGTCAGCTCACCGGTCGTCTCGTCGAACAGGTTCGTCGTCCACACCCGGTACGGCTGCTCCCCGCTCGCGGTACGCAGCACCTCCCCGTACGGCGAGTACGACGTCTCCGCCGTATACCAGTCGGCGCCCGAGGTCGTGATGGGCAGCCCGTCGGCGTTGTAGCGGACCACCACCTCCTCCTCCGGCAGCGTGCCCACCCCCGGCAGCCTCATCGACTCAAGCAGACCCATCCGCGAGTACGAGTAGCCGTAGGCGTACACGGCCTGAAGGCCGTAGGACATCGCCACCGACTCCGGCAGCCTCACCCTCCTGCCCAACGGCTGGTAATCCGCCGTGTAACCGGTCACCTCCGTCGTGTACGCCAACCCGTCCGTGAACCGCGTCGTCGACGCCGGCAGGCCCACACCACCGATCAGCGAGTCGTACACCGTCCTCGTCAGCGGCTCACCCGCCGTCCCGTCCAGACGCTGCTCGACCGGGCGCGACAGCTCGTCGTAGCCGGTCCACACCTTCACCCCGCGCGCGTCCGTCACGGTCTCCGGGCGGTTCAGGACGTCGTACGTCGTCTTCGTCGTGCCCGTGTCCGGGTCCGTGGCCGACACCTGCCGGCCCCGCGCGTCGTACGTCCACGACCAGACGTTGCCCTCGGAGTCCTTCGCCTCGACCTGGTCGCCGCGCTCGTCGTACTCGTACGTCGTCGAGAGGTACTCGGTGCGGGCCGCGTCCTTGAAGGTGTCCACCCTCACCACCCGGCCCAGCGCGTCCGTGTAACTGCGCTGCGACGCCGCACCCTCCGGGGCGATCACCGTCGAGTTGTCGTAGCCGTACTCGTACTTGGTCGCCTTGCCCGGCTTCTCCACGCCCGCCAGATACGGCGTCTCCGACAGCACCCGGCCCAGGCCGTCGTACGCGTACAGCGTCGCGTTGGCCACCTGGAACTCCGAGGCCAGCTCGAACAGGGTCTTCGAGGGCTCGCCCGTCTGGAAGTACGCGTTGTTGGTCTGCGCGATCGTGCCGTTGGCGGAGTAGAGGACGTCCGTGATCAACCGGCCGCCGCCGACCGCCGGGCTCTGCTTCTGCCGCTCACGGCCCAGGCCGTCGTAGATGACCGTGCTCGTGTCGTACGAACCGTCGTCCTTCAGCACCCTGGACACCACCGACACCGGCTGCCCGAGGGCGGTGTTGTACGTGAACTTCACCGCGGGCTCGGCAGACGTCGTCCGCGAGGCGTCGCCCCAGGCGGACTTCGTGCGGCCCAGCGGGTCGTAGGCGTACTCGGTGGTGTGGCCGTTGGGGTCCGTCTCCTTCAGCGCCGTGCCCCGGCCCGGCTCGATGACCGTCGACTCGCTGTGGCCGAGGGCGTTGGTCGTGGTCACCTTGTGCACCTGGCCCGTGCTCGGGCTGTACGCCGTGGTGTCCTCATGGCCCAACGCGTCAGTCGTGGAGGTGACCCGGCCGATGCCGTCGTAGCCGATCGTGCCGGTGTCGTCGTCCGACCTGTCGATGTCGCCCTTCGACTCGACCCTGCCCTGAAGGCCGTAAGTCCCGCTTTCCCTGTGTTTCCGCAGGTGAAACGGGGTTCCACTAGTCCCTGGAAGTCCGCTGGCGCACGCCGTTGACGGGTCTGGTTACCGTCGGATGGCTGCTACTCGACGCCGAGGATGCGGAGGCCGTGGTGGAGGCGGAAGTCCTCGTAGTCCTTGAGGTTGAGGGTGGCCAGTGGCAGGTCGTAGGTGAGAGCGCTGGCGGCGATCCACATGTCGTTCGTGGGGCGGGGACGGCCACGCTGTATCCCAGCTGCCGAAAGCCGTCCCCAGGTGGTGGCGACGGTTTCGTCACCGGGCAGGACCGGGATGTCGGCGAGTCAGTCGGCGAGTTCCTGGCGGCTGCGGGCGCCCCAGTGGCGGATCTCCATCCACTTGGTGAGCTCGCCGTAGGTCACGAAGGTGATCAGTGGCTTGCGGCCGATGACGCGAGTTGCCAGCGGACCGGTCAGCTTGCGCTGTGCAGCAGGGACGCGACGTCGGTGTCGAGGATGACGGGTTGCCTGCAGCGGTCTCAGGCTGCGTCTCGGCGACGCTCGGCGTACGTGAACGCGAGGAACTCCTCCAGTTCCTCGTCCGACTCGAACGTGTCGGCGGCGAGGTCGTCCAGGGAACGGATCGGCTGGGTATTCTTCGCCGCCAGCAACTCATCGACCGACAGGCGTGGCCTTGGCTGCGGGTAGCTGAAGTCTTCAGGGGCGGGCGTACTCATCAGGACCTCCAGCAGGGCGGGAACCGGCTCCACGGACAGCATACGGGCGCTCTCACCTGCTGACATCTGGGTTCGTTGCAGCCAGCGACTCATCGAACACGCGTGCCGTGGCGCTTCGCTGAAGGCGGCGTCGGCGTGGGCCTGGGCATGGCTGGCCTGATCTGCCAGTGCTGGTAAGTCGGGGGATTCCTGGTGGCTGCCAAGCCGTCCGCAGTGCTGGTCTGCGCAGCCAGGGGCCGGGTTCGGGCAAGCGGGGCGGCGCCGTAGCGGCCGGGCCCGCGACCCGGCTGCGCACGGGTCCGCGTCAGAGGGCCCGCCTTGAAACCGCATAGAAACAGAGATGGCCGACGCCGAGCGAGGACATGAACTGGCCGCTCTCCGCAAGGTCCAAGGCTTCACGCAGGTTCAACTCGTTGCGCCGCCCGCTGCTGCTGGCGATCGTCAGCCGAACCTGCGCAGTTGAGCCTCGATGACCTCGGCGGGAACCGCCGAGCCCTCTCCGGCTCCGCCTCGGGCGCTCACGTAACCGACCGTCCCCTCATCGCGCAGGACGACGGCCGCCATGGACGCCCGCGACCCGTCCCGCTCGACCTGGGCGCCGAGCGCCATGGCCTGGTCGGCTCCTTCGGGCGCCAGTTGTCTGGTCAACTCGGTGACGTGCCAGTCCTGCCCGTGCACGGTGGTGGTGAAGCCGGCGGCACAGGCGTCCACCGACTCGCTCAGGGTCTCCAGCGCGGCTTGGGCGGCCGTCCCGTCGTAGGAGGCGAGGGTCACCGTCACCCTCGTGTCCTCGCGGGCGTGGACAGCCCGGCGGACCTCGGTGGCCGACGGTTTCCCGATCACCGTGCCTGCCAGCGCGTACGCCACCGGAGCGCACGGCGCTTCGGACGTCTGCACATCCTGCTGCCCGGCCGCCTCGTCCGCGGTGGGGACCCGCACCGTGAACCCGTCCACGTCTCCTGCCGTCAGGGCCACCCCAGCCAGGCCTCCGGCGGGCACCGCCCCGGCGCTCGACTCCGTCACGGGCTTCTTCAGGCCCAGGTCCGAAGTCCCGCCTCCGCCCCCGCCCCCGCCGACCGCGCTGCAACCGGCGGCCGGCAGCGCGAGACACAACCCGAGGCCCGCCCCGAGCAGACGGCGACCCAGATGGGCCCTGCTCATCGCGTTCCTCCTTCCTTTTCTTCGGCCTGAACACGCCCTGAACACGCCCTGGACAGTCATCGGTCCGGTCAGCCGAAGGTGAGCATCCTGGTGCCCCACTTGCCGCCCGCAGTGATGGCCGTGGCCCCGCTGCCCAAGGTCGAGGCGCCGCCCTTGTAGATCTTGACGGTTCCGTCGCCGGCCAGGCTCCAGATGTCGGGGATGTCGTCGCCGGTGACGTCCGGCGTGCCGTAGAGGTGAGTGATGGGCATGGTGTTCTCGGACCAGCCCTCGGCGTAGATCTCGTCCTTGCCCGTCTTCGATGCCGCCGGACCGCTGGTGAGGGAGGCGAAGGTTGAGCCGGCGCCGGCGGAGTCCTTGATGCCGTAGCGGATGAGGAGACGGTCGTTGGCCTCGTTGCGCCAGACCAGGTCGGGGGCGCCGTCCTTGTCGTGGTCGCCGATGGAGATCACGTCCTTGTTCGCCCAGAAACTGGTGGCGACCTGCTCGGCGCTGGTGAAGGAGGCACCGGTGTAGCCGGTGAAGACCCAGAAGCCGCCGCCTTCGAGCGTGACGAGGAGGTCGAAGCGGTCGTCGAGGTTGTAGTCGCCCACGATCATCTGGTCGAAGGTGGCCGGGTCGGGGGAGCCGGAGGGCAGCCGGACCGTGATGCGGCGGGAGATGTCAACGCTGCCGTAACCGTCGCCCGGGTAGATGTACAGCTTGCCGTCGGGCATACGGGCGAACAGGTCGCTGATGCCGTCGCCGGGGTAGCTGTCGGCGCCGTGGGCGATGAGGGCGGGGTTGCCCGCGGAGTCCTTCCAGTAGCCGGGGAGATCGGCCTTGCCGAGCAGCGGGTTGCCCTTCTCGTGGGCCGCGTCCAGATACCAGTGCAGATCGCCGGCCGCGTTGGAGGGATACATCTCCAGATCGCCGTCCGAGTTGATGGTGAACAGGTCCGGCATGGCGTCACCCGTGACATCGCCCGGCTCGTCGGCCTTGTCGCGCGGCGTGACGTAGAAGAGGTACTTGGTGCCGAGCGAGGTGTTGCCCGCGCTGTCCATGGCCCGTACGTACAGCACGTTCGGCCCTGCGAAGGGGGGCTTGAGGTTCACCCAGGCGGTGTCGCCCGCGCTGACGGTCTTGTTCTTCGAGTAGCTCGCGTCGTTGAAGGAGTACTGGTACTTGGTGATGTCGTCGTCCTCGTCGGGGGCGAAGGAGAACCAGGCCTCGTGGCCGAACGTCTTCGTGGACCAGACCGAGCCGTCGTCGTCCGCCTCCGGGTACACCGTGGAGTTCACGATGGGTTCGTTGGGCTTGGAGCTGTCGTAGACGAACCGGCATGTCTTCGGGGCGGCGGTGGGTGCGTAGGCGGAGGCCGCTCCGAAGTCGTCGATGGCCCGTACCCGCCAGGAGTAGGTGTAGCCGTCGGTGAGCCTGCTCTTGGAGACGGTCACGGAGGCCTTGCCGCCGCCACCGGGGATGCCGGTGATGGTCTCCTTCTTGTCCAGGATCTTGTTGTCGATGTGGCCGGTGCGCCACAGCTGGAAACGCAGTTGCTTCAGGTCTCCGTCGGGATCGGAGGACTCGGCGTACAGCACCAGGTCGCGCTTGCCGATGTGCGCGTACGGGGCGGAGCGGTCGCAGTTGGGGCCGGGCACCTGGTCGAGGGAACTGGGGACCCTGGGTTTGCGGTTGTAGATGATCTCGATCTTCGGCGCGCTCTGGCCCTCGGCCCGGAACTTCTTCCACGCGTAGGCGGTTGTTTCGCTGGAGGCGCGCAGTCCGATGGTGAACATGGTCCAGCCGCCGTCGGCCGCCTTCTGCGCGACCGACTTCGCGTTGTACGTCACGTACGCGTCCGGGCAGGACGAGTTGTAGCCGTGGGCGAAGGACTTTGTGCCGATCTTCGTCTTCCAGGCGGGCTGGTTGTTCCAGGTGGTCCTGGAGGAGATGCCGCCGGTGTGCCAGACCTGCATCTCACGGGCCGAGCAGGACCACGAGTAGGTCTGCCGCAGCCTGATGCTGGCGGAGGTGACGGAGGCGCCCCTGATGCTCTTCTCCCAGCCGAGGCGGAAGAAGGAACGGGAGAGCCCCCAGGTGGTCGTCTCCAGGCCGACCCGGGCCTCGGTCGTACCGCTGTTGTAGTTGGCGCCGTCGTAGAAACTGGAGGTGGGGTACTTCTTGTACGCCGTGGTCCAGTTCCGGGTCTTTCCGTAGAGCGGAGGGTCGATGAAGATCGGGTAGACGGTGTCCTCGTCGGTCGTGAAGTCCGCGTCCGGGGTGATGCTCAGACCGGTCGAGGTCGTGCCCGCGGCGCTCAGCTCCGCGTCGGCCACGGCCATGTGGGCGCCGGGACCGGGGCCCGGGAGGCCCGGCAGGGCCAGTACCTCGTCGTCGGTGAGTGCGGTGCGTACGACGTCCGAGGTGACGCCCGAGGTGGTGGCGCCGCCCTTGTGCACAGCCTGGGGCGCGCTCCCGTACGCGACCGTGTCTGCTGAACCTGTGCCTGTCGAAGCCGCGTCCGCCGAGGCTCCGTCGCTCGGTGTCGGCTCCGGGGTGCTGGATGTCGCCGGGGTCTCCTCCGGTTCGCTCGTCGGGGTGGGGCCGGCGGTGTCGTAGCCGCCGGAGGCGTCACCGGGCTCCTCGGTGATGTCCTCGTCCGGGGCCTCGGAGTACGAGGGGGAGGGGGCGTCGCTGGGTTCGGCGGGCTCCGGGTCGTCTCCCTCGGTGGCAGCGGGGGTGCCCGCGGAGTCCCACATGTAGGGAGTGGTGGAGACGGCGATCTCCTCACCGTTCCGGTTCTCGCCGGTGACGACCTTGGTGACCGGGTCGAGGCGGAAGGTCAGGTCGGGGGAGGACAGGCCGTACGAGATCGTGGTGAGCGCCGGGTCGGCGGCGGCCTCGGGGGTGTGCACGACCAGGACGTGGCTGAACCCGCTGTCCTGGGCCGTCAGCAGCAGGTCGACGTCGGTGAACACGTCGCGGTAGAGGGCGCTCGCACCGTTGATCACCGGCTCCGGCAGATCCCCGGGCCAGCTGAGTGTGGCTTCGTGCCCGTCGCTGGTGAGGGTCGCCAGGGCGGTGTACGTGTCACTGCCGTCGGCGGTGCGGAGGGCACTCCCGGTACTTCCGCCGGTGCCGGCGACGGTGTACACGGCCTGGCGCATGGGAGCCCGGCCCAAGGAGGTCACGGAAGAGGCCGAGGACACCGAGGACACCGAGGAGTTATAGCCTGACCCGCCGCCGGCCGAGGAGTTACGGCCTGACCCGCTGCCGTCGGAGAAGACCACAGGGTCGGCGGCGGCCTTGGGTGCCCAGCCGCCGTCGACCCGGGTGAGTGTGGTGTCGATGGGCTTCCAGACGCCGTCCACCTTCGCCCGTACCGGAGCGCCGTGTACGACGAGCCGGAAGGTGCCATCGGGTCTCGCATAGGTCGTGGACGTCTCGCTGCGCAGCCCCGTCACCTCCACGCGCTTGCCGGAGGAGACGGCCCTGGCCTGGGCCCGGTCCTGGTCGAGCGGTTCGGAGGAGTCGCTCTTCGTCTCGGCGGGGGAATCGGAGGAGCCGTCGGAACCGTCGTCAAGGAAGGGCGGGACGGTGAGCAGCCCGATGCCCAGCGCGGCGGCGACCAGACCGGCGATGCCTGCCTTGGCCCGCCCGGACAGCTGGCCTGATGTGGCCAGCTTGGCCGGCTCGGTCGGCTGCTCAGTCGCGGGTGGTGGTCCGAAGCGACGACGTTCCACGGTGCTGGGTCCCCTCCCCCTGAACTCCCGGAGAACCGGGAATTCTGTGAATTCCCTGTGCTGACACTCCCGTGTCGCGCGAAATGGAGGGCGGAGGTCCGCCCCTCGATTTACCCGTGTTCTCGCCGCTTTCTCGTGCGCGCTGTTCTCGTGCGCGCTCCGGTCGGCATGTGCCCTCCGGACTTCTCACGGGCCGGGAATGCGAGCACAGAGCATCTCCTATGTGTCGGCATCGCGCCATGCCTCTGCCTTGCGGCGCACGCCGTGGCGATGGCAGCCGGTGCCACGGGCGGGTAGGACGGCTCGCGGGGCCACCGCCTGTCTCGCCGATCGAGCGAACCGGGCGAACAGGGGTGTTGCGCAACAAAAAAGCCCGCCCCTCACGGGATTGACGCCCGTTAACGTGCGGAATGGTCGAGCCCACCCCATGAAGGTCAAGTGTAGGAGTTGTGAACACCTTTACCTCATGTCCAATACCTCGCGAATATTGCACAGTGCAATAGATTGGCACGTGAGGTAAATCACCCGACTTGGGTAATTGTTGACTTCCCGTAAAGGCATCCCAGAACATTCAGGCTCATCAATTGCCGGAACTGTGTGCGCGGTCACTCGGAAATCCGCGGGGGTCGGCAGGCGAACGGGTGGGGGGCTACCGCTGTGTCGGGACCGCTGTCATCACTGCTTCCGGAGCCGTCATGGAGCGGCCGGGGGCGGCTGCTGAGCACGCGCTCCGCGCGCCGCAGACGCATGGGATCGCGTCTCGGCGTGATCGCCGCGATCGTCGTGGCCCTGCTCGTGGGCGCGCTCCCCGCCGCCTCGGCCCTGCCGCCGGTCGACGACGACCGCACCGGGGTCGAACTGGAAGACCTGCCCGAGGCCGAGGCAGCCAAAGGGGTGGACGGCGGCAAGAACGGTCAACTGGAGGAGCTGACCACCTCCGCGGTCGAAGACCCCACCGAGTACGAACCCCAGGCGGTCGCCGCACCCGAGGGCGGCACCGCCACCGAGAACCTGGCCGGTCTGGCCCCCGGCGACCTGGTCCGGGTCGGGGAGGGCGCCACGGAACTCCCCGTCGAGGTCGGTGCGCCGGAGGGGGCGACGGCGGAGGAGGCCGCGGCCCTGGAGGGCGACTGGCAGGTCGACCTCCACGACCAGGACGACATCACCGAGGCCGCCGCCATCGAGGTCGCGGGTGTGGCCCTGACCGTCACCCCGCCCGCCGAGGCCACCGGCGACGCGGTGATCGCCCTGGACTACACGGACTTCTCCGAGCTGTACGGCGCCGACTGGGCGGACCGCCTGGAGTTCGTGCAGTACCCGGAATGCTTCCTTGAGACCCCTGACGTCGAGGGCTGCTCCGAGCCGACCGAGGTCCCCACCGACAACGTCGTCGAGCAGACCGGCACCGACAGCGACGGCAACCCGGTCCTGGAGCGGCGCATCCTCGCCACCGTCGACACGGACGTACTGGCCGACGGCGGCACGGCTTCCGCGAGCACGACCGAGCCCGCTTCCTCGTCCGGCGAAGGCACGGTCACCGATGCCGTCTACCGCACGCCGACCGCGACGAGCGGCAGCACCGCCACCCAGGCCGCCGACACGGGCTCCAAACCCCACGTGCTGCTGGCCACCGACTCCGGCAGCGGCTCCAAGGGCGACTTCTCCGCGACCCCGCTGGTGGCCGCCGGGTCCTGGTCGGCCGGCGGCAACTCCGGCGCGTTCACCTACTCGTACCCGCTCCAGACACCGACCGTGCCCGGTGGCCCTTCGCCGAACGTGACCTTCTCCTACAACTCCCAGGTGGTGGACGGCCGTACGTCCGCCACCAACAACCAGGCCTCCTGGATCGGCGACGGCTGGGAGTACAACGCCGGCTCCATCTCCCGTACGTACAAGTCCTGCCGCGACGACGCCACCGACGGCAACAACGCGAGCCGCAAGACCAGCGACCTGTGCTGGGGCTCGGACAACGCCGTGCTCACCCTCGGCGGTACGACGACCGAGCTGGTCAAGAGCGACCAAACGGGTGAGTGGGTCGCCGCGAACGGCGACGGCTCCCGCGTCGAGCTGCTGAAGAACACCGGCCTGGGCAACGGCGACAACGACGGCGAGCACTGGCGCGTCACCACCCGCGACGGCACCCAGTACTTCTTCGGCCGGCACAAGCTCCCCGGCTGGACCGACGGGAACCCCACCACCAACTCCGTGCTCACGGTCCCCGTCGCGGGCAACCAGAGCGGCGAGCCCTGCTATGCCACGGAGTTCAAGAACTCCTTCTGCGCCCAGGCCTGGCGCTGGAACCTCGACTACGTCGTCGACGTCCACGGCAACGCCATGACCCTGTGGTGGGACCGGGAGAGCAACCACTACGCCAAGAACAACGGATACAAAGAGCCCATCTCCTACCACCGCGGCGGCTACCTGAAGAAGATCGACTACGGTCTGCGTACCGGCGCCCTGTTCGCCGCCCCGATCTCCCGGGTCACCTTCGACGTCGCCGAGCGATGCTTCAAGAAGGACGGCGACTGCACCGAGGCCAACTTCACCTCGGGCAACTTCGACCAGAACCGCATCTGGTACGACACCCCGGCCGACCTGCACTGCGCCGCGGCCAAGGAGTGCTACGTCCCCGTCCCCACGTTCTGGTCCCGCAAGCGTCTCTCGCAGGTCACCACCTGGGCCCAGCGCACCGAGGGTTCCACCGACCTGACGCGGGTCGACCGCTGGGGCCTTCAGCAGTCCCTGCCCGCCGACCGCACCGACGAGGGCACCGCCCTGTGGCTGGAGTCCATCACCCGCACCGGCTACACCCCCGACGGCGAGACCACCAAGAAGCTGAACCCGGTGCGGTTCGTCGCCAACACCTCCTCGATGCCCAACCGGGTCGTCCGGGGGGCCAATGACCCCAACCCGAAGTTCGACCGCCTGCGCATCACGCGGGTCGTCAGCGAGTACGGCGGCGAGACCGTCGTCACGTACAAGACCCCGGACTGCAGGACGAACGGCGCCTTCCCGAAGCCCGAGAGCAACAAGAAACCGTGCTTCCCGGTCTACTGGCACCCGGACCCGGACAAGGAGACCATCGACTGGTTCCACAAGTACGTCGTCAAGTCCGTACAGGAGCTGCCGGCTCTGAAGGGCGTGCCCTCGGTCATCACGGAGTACGAGTACCCGGAGAACGGTGCGGCCTGGGCGAAGAACCAGGCCGAGTTCTCCAAGAAGAAGACGCGCACGTACGACCAGTGGCGCGGCTACGCCCTGGTCACCACCTACACGGGTGACGACTCCTCGACCGCGTACATGTCCACCGAGAAGGGCATGACCAAGACCCGCTACTTCCGCGGCATGCACGGCGACCCGCTCCCGGGCGGCGCCACCCGCTCGGTGACGGTCACCGACGCGGCGGGCAACGACATCGCCGTGGACCGGGAGCCGTTCGCCGGCCGCGTCGCCGAGACGTTGACGTACACCTCGGCCGAGGCCGACACCTGGCTGACCCGTACCGTCGACAAGCCGAAGGCCGTGAAGCTGGCCTCCCGTGCCCGCGAGGGCGGCATCCCGGCGCTGAAGGCGTGGCGGGTGCTCACCCCCGACTCGCTGTCCTACAACCGGATCTCCGACAGCGGCACCGTACGCACCCTGCGGACGATCACGGAGTACGAGGACACCTACGGTCTCCCGGTCAAGGTCGAGTCGAAGGGCGACACCGCCAAGTCGAACGACGACACCTGCACGGTCATGTCGTACGTCCACAACACCGGCAAGCACCTGATCGGCCTCGACAAGCAGACCCTGACCACCGCCGGAACCTGCGCGGCGGCGGCCACGGCGAGCGCCGGTGACTGGATCTCCGGTTCGCGTGTGGCGTACGACGGCGGGGCGTACGGCGACACGCCGGCCACCGGGCTGGCCACCACCACCTGGGACATCAGCGGCAACGGCGGCGGCTGGACGAAGAACGGCACGATCGGTTACGACACCATCGGCCGGGTCACCTCCACGACCGACGCGTTGGGCCATGAGGACACCACGGCGTACAGCCCGAGCACGGGCCAGGTGTACGAGGTGGTCACGGCCAACGCCCTGGGCCACAGTGAGTCGACGGTCATCGAGCCGGGCCGGGGTACGGCGCTGAGGGAGAGGGACCCCAACGGCCACACCACCGGGTACGCCTACGACCCGCTGGGTCGCACGAAGTCCGCCTGGGGCAACGCCTCGCGGACGACGTCCGCCGAGCCCGCGGTGAGGTTCACCTACAACACCGTTCTCGGGCAGCCGGTGTCGGTGGTGTCGAGGGTGCTGAAGGACGATGGTTCGTACGACATGAGCACGGTGATCTATGACGGTCTGGGCCGTGAGCGGCAGAAGCAGGACCCGGCGGTCGGTGGGGGCCGGCTGGTCACGGATGTCCTGTACTCCGCCAACGGCACGATCGCGCAGACCAACAACGCGTACTTCCAGACGGGCGAGCCCTCGAAGACCCTGTTCGAGCTGGCCTCGGAGTTCCAGGTGGCCAACGCGACGCTGTACGCGTACGACGGCCTGGGCCGGGTGCTGTCGGAGACGCCGTATCTGGCGGGCGTGGAGAAGCCGGGCAAGGCGACGAGGTACGAGTACGGCTATGACAACTCGACGGTGATCGCCCCGGAGGGTGCGGCGTCGCAGCGCAGTTACACGGATGCGCTGGGCCGGGTGGTGAGGGTGGACACCTTCACGAACGCGGCCCGCACCGAGTCCGGGGCTCTTTCGACGACGTACAGGTACGACGAGCGTGGTGACCAGGTCGGGGCGGAGGACTCCGAGGGCAACGTCTGGTCGTGGGCGTATGACGCGCGGGGCCGGCAGGTGTCGGCGACGGACCCGGACACGGGCACGACGAAGACGGCGTACGACGTGCTGAACCGCCCGGTGACGGTCGAGGACGCCCGTGGGGTGAAGGTGTGGACGGGTTACGACGAGCTGTCGCGCCCGGTCGAGCAGCGCCTGAACGGCTCGGCGGGTGAGCCGCTGACGAAGACGGTGTACGACACGCTGATCGGCGGTGTGGGCCTGCCGGCGTCGACGACCCGGTTCACGGACGGGCTGGCGTACACGACGGAGGTGACCGGCTACACGGCCGGTTACCAGCCGTTGGGCAGGAGGGTGAAGCTGCCGGAGTCGGTGGCGATGTCCTACGGCCTTCAGGCGGTGTACTCCTACGGCTACTCGTACTCGCGGATGGGTCTGCTTCAGTCGATGAGGCTGCCGGGGGTGGGCACGCTGCCTGAGGAGGAGGTGGTGGTCCGCTACAACGAGGACGGACTGCCGATCACGACCTCGGGCGCCGACTGGTACACGGCCCAGACGTCGTACTCGCCGTACGGGGAAGTCCTGCGCACCGCGAGCGGGGAGCAGCCGCACCGGGTGTGGACGACGAACCTGTTCGACGAGACGACCGGTGAGCTAACGCAGTCGATTGTCGACCGTGAGTCGGTGAGCGACACGACGGCGGTGACCGGTCACCGGGTCAGTCGGCGGTCGTATACCTATGACCTGGCGGGCAATGTCACCTCGGTCGCGGACCGGGTGGACGGTGTGACGGACCGGCAGTGCTTCACCTATGACGCGCTGGGGCAGCTGACCGAGGCGTGGACGGCGTCGGCGGGCGCGTGCGCGGCGGTCGGCAAGACGGTGGCGGCACCTTCGTATGCGGACGGCACGGTGAATGTGACGGCGGCGGGTGCGGGTTACTGGCAGTCGTACACGTATGACGCGCTGGGCAACCGGACGAAGCTGGTCGAGCACGACCCGGGCCTGGATGCGTCGAAGGACGCGACGACGGCGTACTCCTACGGTGCGTCGGACGGCTCGCAGCCGCACACGCTGACGGGCATGTCGCATACGTCTGCGACTGAGGCGGGGGCGCAGGTCACCACGGCGTCCACGGCGGGCTACGACGCCGCCGGTCAGACCACGGCGCGTTCGGCCGACGGGGACGAGCAGGCGTTGTCGTGGACGTGGGACGGCCAGGTCGAGACCGTCACCGGGTTCGGCGAGAACGGGGCCGGGGCGTGGGTGGGCCCGGGCGGCAAGTGCCTGGACCTGAACAAGGCGGACACCACACCGGGCACACCGGTGCAGCTGTTCGCGTGCAACGGTTCGAAGGCGCAGAAGTTCCGTATCGATCCGGTGGCGGGTTCGTCGGATCCGTCGACGGGTGCGCTGAAGATCCTCGGCATGTGCGTCGTGCCGTCCGGCGGCGCTACGGCGGACGGCACGCCGGTGACGATCGCCGACTGCACCGGGGAGGCCGGCCAGCGGTGGACGGCCACCGCCGAGGGGACGCTCAAGCATGTGGCGTCGGGGCGGTGCCTGGCCGTGCCGGGCTCCGGCACGGCGGACAGCACGGGCCTGCAACTGGCCGCCTGCACGGGCGGCGAGCGGCAGTCGTGGGTGCCCGACACGCAGACCCGGTACGTCTACGACGGCACCGGTGCCCGCCTGATGGCGGTGTCCGCCTCGGAGCGGACGCTGTACCTGGGCGAGGCCACCATCGCCGTCAACGCGGCCGGAGCGCCCGCCTACACCGAGCGCTACTACAGCCAGCCCGGCGCCCCCACCGTCATGCGCCACACCAACGCCACCGGCACACCCGAACTGTCCGTCCAGGTGGCCGACCACAACGGCACCGCGTACGCGAACGTGACACTGGCGCCGGGCAACAAGGTCAAGTTCTCGAAGACGGACCCGTTCGGCAACGAACGCACCGAGCACACCAACTGGCGCTCCCACCGCAGTTACGTGGGAGGCGACGACGACACCGCGCACGGCCTGGTCCACCTGGGGGCACGCGAGTACGACCCGGCCACGGGCCGGTTCCTGTCAGCCGACCCGCTGCTGGACCTCACCGACCTGCTGTCCCTGAACGGATACGCCTACGCCAACAACAGCCCGCTGACCTACTCCGACGCCAGCGGCCTGAAGCCGATCATCACCGCCGACGGCAACGACGACCAGTACCTCAGAGACAACGACGCCTCGTGGACCGGGGGCAGCTCGGGCGGGTGGACGTTCCACGACCGTGACACCGCGACCGTCACCAAGGGCTCGGTCCGCACCACGACCACCATCATCCGCAGCATCGGCGGCGGCATCAACCGCACCAGCATTACCACCAGCGCCGAGAAATTCCAGTGCACCAGCCAGAAGCACAGCAGCGGCTGCTCATGGCAGCCGACAACCCAGGTAGACCCCGAAGCACTCCACAGATCCCTGGACACGCTGGGCTTCACACCCGGCCTCGGCGCGGCCGCGGACGTCGGCAACGCCCTCGCCTACGCCACCGAAGGCAACTGGAGCGAGGCCGGCTGGAGCCTCATCGCCCTGATCCCCGCCGCCGGGGACTTCATCGCCGCGACACGCAAGGGCAAGGGACTCATCACCTGGCTCTTCGGCAAAGGCGCCAGCACCTGCAAGAAGAACGACAACAGTTTCCCCCCGGGCACGCTGGTCCTGATGGCCGACGGCACCACCAAACCCATCGAGGACATCCGCAACGGCGACCACATCCTGGCCACCGACCCCGAAACCGGCGAAACCAGCACCGAAACCGTCACCGCCGAAATCACCGGCAACGGCACCAAACACCTCGTCAAAATCACCATCAGCACGAGTAGCGACAACGGAAAGAGCAAGGAGACGGCCGAGGTCACCGCCACCGACGGACACCCCTTCTGGGTCCCCGAACTCGACGAATGGATCGACGCCACCAACCTCACCACCGGCCAGTGGCTCCAAACCGGCACCGGCACCCACGTCCAGATCACCGCCATCCGGCGATGGACATCCCAGGCGACGACGGTCCACAACCTCACCATCAGCGACCACCACACCTACTATGTACTCGCTGGGCAGACACCGGTTCTGGTGCACAACTGCGGCGGACGTGTGAAGTCGGCTGACTGGCATCATATTTTTAACCGTCATTCAGCAAGCAGTCGCCACCCCGGCAAGAGTAAGTTCATGACGGACAACACCAGTACGATTCGGAGCCAGGTGGAGGAAGCCCTGAAGTATGGGACCCGGAAGCCCAATGGCCTAAAGGGTGGACATCTCCATGAGTACGACTTCGGAAAGACCGTAGGATACGATCGGAACGGTAAGTCCCTTACGGGAGTCCGAGTGGTTGTTCGCGGCAAGAGTATCGTGACTGCTTTTCCGATCAAGATGGGGAGCGACGCTCCGTGATAATTGCAAGCTATGTCCTGTCAGATGATCCTGTTGTGCTGCGTGAGCAGAAGCGGATAAATCTCGGGAAAGCCGACCTGGTGGACCTGTGCTACTCGTGCTTCGGCGGCGACCTGAAGCTCAGGGTGGGTGATGCCGACTTCAGCATCATGACAGGGGGTGGCGTGCAGATCCTCGACTTCGCCGTGGAGTTCTTCACGGCTGGCCGTACAATAGCGTCGGGCGAAAGCGGTCGAATTGCATTCGCTGGGATGGCTGACGAGATCCACCTGCGCCCGTCCTGCGGTTCAGTCAGGGTGAGCTGCAACTATACAGACGACAGCGCGGAGATCCTCGTAGAGGAGTTTGTCGCCGCCAGTCGCAGTTTCCTTTCGAAGGTTCTCGTGGATCTGGAAACTAGGTATCCGGCCCTTAAGGGGAACAAGAGCATCAAGAATGTGCACTCCTGGGTTTGAGGCCCTTGCTGTGAATCCGTAGAGATTCCGGTCCATTGCCGTAAGTGCAACATATGGTGACGGTCGCACCGTCTTCGACGATGCTTTGGATTTGGCGATTTACGCAGACCGCCCCTTGGTGTGCCTGCATTCCGAGCCGGGACTTTATCCATGACCCCGGTGAATCTCGATAGTAAATCGTGGCTCCGTCGGGTACGAGCGCGGCGGAGCCGCAAGGGCCGGGCGGTACGCCGAGGGCCTTGGCCAGGGTCCTCGGCGGTGAGGCGGGCGACGAGGGACGCCCGCCTCTGCGATCCCCAGTGGGCAGCAGTAACTCACCCAGGAGGTAGGTGCTCGGTCAGCCTGGCGGTGCGCCGCAGTGACGCCTCGAACCAGTCGGTCTCGGCCACGTCGATACCGGGCCTGGTGATGCTCACGCCGGGCAGCCTACGACTGTCCCGACAGTGGCCAGCTCGCACCATACGTACTTGCCGCGGTGGCCCTGTCGGGTCAGTGGCTGCCAGCCCCATGCGTCGGCGCAGGCTCGGATCAGTGCCATTCCCCTGCCGTCCTCCAGGTCGGTGACCTGGTCGAATGGCTGTGGTGGTTCGGGTGGTTCGGGGTCGGCGTCCCAGGTGTCGATGCGCAGGACGTCGGCCGACCAGCGCACGTGCAGGGCGGCGGGGCCTCTGGTGTGGCGTACGGCGTTGCTCACCAGCTCTGCTGCGAGGAGTTCGGCGATGTCGACGAGGTGGATCAGGCCGTGCAGGGTGAGGATCAGGCGGAGGGTACGGCGGCTGACGGTGACGGCGCGCAGGTCGTTGGGGATGGAGAGGGAGTACTCCCAGGAGTCGGGGGCTTCGGTTTCGGGCATGCGTGAACTCCTGTCGGGTGAGTGAAAGGGGAGTCGGGGATGCGCGGCGGTGGCGGGCGGTGGCAGTGCCGCAGCCGTCATGGCAGGACGGAGTGGTGCGCTTCCGGGGCTCCCGGCGTTCCGCAGCGTGTGCGTCGCATCACCGACGGTAGACCTAAGATTTCATCTATGGCAAGCCGCTCGCGTAATCTGACCCTCGAACGAGTCGCGCCCACAGGCGCGTTGAGCCAAGGAGCGGTCGATGACCTTGAGGCGCGAACCCACAGCACGTCAGATGCGCCTGGCGGTGGAGCTGCGCAGACTCCGCGATGCCGCAGGACTCACCGCCCGTGAGGCGGCAGCGCTGCTCGGAGTGAGTTCCGTTCAGATCAGCCACATCGAGTCCGGCCTCACAGGCGTGAGCGAGAAGCGGCTGCGACGCCTTGCGTCCCACTATGCGTGCACAGACAGCGCTTTCACCGACGCGTTGGTCGCAACGGCCACCGACCGGACGCGCGGCTGGTGGGAGGAGTACCGAGGGTCACTCCCTACGCCGTTCCTCGACCTCGCCGAGCTGGAACACCACGCCACGTTCCTGCGAGAGGTCCAGTTCCTGTACATCCCCGGCCCGCTTCAGACGGGGGACTACGCCCGCGCCGTCTTCTCCTACCGGGTACCTGAACTCCCCGACGAGGAGATTGAGTTGCGTGTCCGCCACCGGATGCAACGCAAGGTGATCCTCGACGGCCCCGCTCCCACTCCCTACGAAGCGGTCATCCACGAGGCGGCACTCCGCATCATGGTCTGCGACCGCGCCGCCTCACGAACTCAACTCGCCCTCCTCCTCGAACTCTCCGAGAGGGAACACGTCACCGTACGCGTCATCCCCTTCGAACTGGAGGGGTTCGCCGGCGCCGCGAGTGCCATGACGTACGCGGGCGGCTCCGTCCCCAAGCTGGACACCGTGGTACGCGATGCACCTCACGGCACGGCCTTCATCGACTCCGAAGCCCAGCTCGGCGCCTTTCGAACGCTCTTCCGTAAAGTGGAGGCTGTGTCGCTCGGCCCCGAAGGGTCGCGCGACTTCATCCACAGGTTGACGAAAGAGCTGTGAGGCACCCCATGGACACCCCCGACAACTGGCGGAAGTCGTCCCACTCGGGCCCTGGCGACGGCAATTCCTGCGTGGAAATCGCAAACAACCGCGCCCGAGTAGGCATACGCGACTCCAAGGACCCCGCCTCCGGCACCCTCACCTTCCCAACTGGAGCCTTCTCCCCCTTCGTCGAGGCCCTGAAGACCCACTCCACCGGAACCGGCTTCGACAGGTTGCGCGGCTGATCCACCTCAATTGCCCCGCACCGTCGCCGATTCACACACAAAGACCTGCAACGGCACCGTCGCCACCAGGGGCTGAAGCAGCGTCGGAGCCGCCGGGACCCGGATGAGATGGCCCGATGGGCCCCGCGCGCGGACCTGTTTGGGCACGGAATGGGTGAACTGGCTGACTTCACTGAGCTGTTGACGTTCGAGCCGGTCACCAACGATTGCCCGGGTGACGGTGGACCTCTCCACGCCGTACAACTCGGCTAGCGCGGCCTGAGGGAGCTGAGCCCCCCACGGATGGCGCACCCCGCAAACGCCCGCTGCCTTCTTCACGTGCAGCAGGCGCCCGCACCCGGGAGTCGCACCATGTAGATGTCGATCGGGTCCTGAACCTCCACAGTGAACCCGTGGCGCTCGTATAGACGTCGGGCGGCGCTGCCCTGCAGGACGTTCAGGCGGACGAGCGCGCCGT
This sequence comes from Streptomyces sp. NPDC002845, assembly GCF_053591955.1. Taxonomy (NCBI): domain Bacteria; kingdom Bacillati; phylum Actinomycetota; class Actinomycetes; order Kitasatosporales; family Streptomycetaceae; genus Streptomyces; species Streptomyces sp. NPDC002845. Next base: position 35,267 of record NZ_JBSFUU010000001.1, read on the forward strand.
CGGCGTCGGTCCGGTTCAGCAGTGTTCGTAGGACGGCGGAACCGAGCCCGCGGCTCTGGACATCTGGGGCGAGATAGAAGTGCTCCAGCCATTGCCCGTCCTCGGACGGCCGCAGTGTGACGCAGCCCGCGAAGGTGTCATCGGTCAGGATGACCGAGGTGTGCTGCGGGGAGAAGGAGTCCCGTAGTCGTTGCCGGACCCGGTGTTCGTCGAATCGGCCCAAGCGCTCCAGGTCCGGGCGCATCACCAGGGCCCGCAACTCCGCGATCGCCTCGACGTCTGCCGGCTTCGCGGGGCGGAGGGCCCATTCCATGGGCCGGTCCGACTTGAGGCCCGGCGCCGTCCGGCCCGCCTCTGTCCCGCCCGCCTTTGTACTCGCATCCACGGCCGGATTATGGCAGCCGACTGCTGTGACGACGTGCGCGGCAAGATTGGTCATCGGCCGCGGGCGAGCAGTCCTTGGACATCATGATCACGTAGAAGCCACGATCGCGTGTCGGTTGGTCTTGGCTGGTCGACCGGCTGGAGAGCGGTTTCCTAAGGTGGCCGGGCGGTCGTCGTGATCGCCGCGGTCCGTGAGGTCCGGGTGCCGGGGGATATGGATGCTGCCGTGTGCCTTTGCGCGGGCCGTGTCATCCCTTCAGTCAGGAAGACGCTCACTCATGAGAGCCACCGTCATACGTCGTACCTCTGTTGCCGCCGCCGTGGCTGCCTTCGCTGTGCTGGTGACGGCCTGCGGGGGCTCGGACTCGGAAGGCGGTGACGGGAGCGGCGAGGCCACGGCTGCGGCCGAGCAGAGCGCACCCTCCGAGTCGGCGGTGGAGCCGCTGACGGCTGCCGAGTTGGAGAAGGCGGCGCTGGTCCAGGGGGACGTGGAGAAGTACACGATCTCCGAGCCCGGCAAGGGCCAGGTGCCCTCCCAGGACGATGTGACTACGGACAGCGAGGAGTGCTCGCCGCTGGCGCAGTCGCTGGTCGGCGCGACGGTCGCGGACCCGGCGGCCACCGTGTACCGCCAGGCGATCTCGGGGCTCGACGGCAGCGACACCTCGGTCGATGCCGCGCTCAACGTCACGACCACCTTGGTCCCGCTCTCCTCCTACGCCGACGCCGATGCCGCCGGGGCGGCGCTGAAGTCCCTCGATGACGCGGTCGGCGAATGCGCGGGCGGTTTCGAGGGCACCGCGGCAGGTGTGCCGCAGAAGATCACCGAGGTGGCGCAGGACAGTGCCGCCCCCGAGGGGTGGGACGAGGCGTTGGCCGTCAAGGTGAAGGTCGAACAGGACGGCGAGCCGGGTTCGTTGAAGCTCGTGGTCGTCCGCAAGGGTGCCTCGCTCGCGTCCTTCATTGCGTTCAACGCCGCCGCCGTGGTCTCCGGGGACGACTTCGACTTCCCCACCGAGCTCGTCGACGCCCAGCTCGCCAAGCTCGGCTGAGGGGCCTCGGAACGGCTGTCCGGCCCGGTTCCCGCATGGCTGCCGTGCGGGAACCGGGGCCTCCGACCCTTTGCCTGCTCTCCTACCCCTCCGCCACCACGACCGCCGAAGCCACCCCCGCGTCATGGCTCAGTGAGATGTGCCAGGACGCCACGCCCAGTTCGGCGGCGCGAGCCGCCACCGTGCCCCTCACCCGCAGGCGCGGCTGCCCGCTGTCCTCGACGTAGACCTCCGCGTCCGTCCAGTGCAGGCCCGGCGGGGCGCCCAGGGCCTTGGCGAGGGCCTCCTTCGCCGCGAAGCGGGCCGCCAGTGACGCGATGCCTCGGCGTTCGCCGCTGGGGAGGAGTAGTTCGCTCTCCAGAAACAGGCGTTCGGCCATGCCGGGTGTGCGTTCCATGGACGCCGCGAACCGGTCGATCTCGGCCACGTCGATGCCGACTCCGATGATGCTCATGGGGAGCACCCTATGGACCGGGCGCGGGGGCACCTCACTCCACCGTCACCGACTTCGCCAGGTTCCGCGGCTGGTCCACCTCGTTGCCCCGGGCCGTCGCCAGCTCGCAGGCGAAGACCTGCAAGGGGACCGTCGCCACCAGCGGCTGGAGGAGCGTCGGCGTCACCGGGATGCGGACGAGATGGTCGGCGTACGGGACGACCGCCTCGTCGCCCTCCTCCGCGATCACGATCGTGCGGGCGCCCCGCGCGCGGATCTCCTGGATGTTGGACACGATCTTGTCGTGCAGGACCGAGCGGCCGCGGGGCGACGGGACCACGATCACCACCGGGAGGTCCTCCTCGATCAGGGCGATGGGGCCGTGTTTCAGTTCGCCGGCGGCAAAGCCCTCCGCGTGCATGTAGGCGAGTTCCTTGAGCTTGAGGGCGCCTTCCAGGGCTACGGGGTAGCCCACGTGACGGCCGAGGAACAGCACCGTGTTCTTGTCGGCGAGCGTGCGTGCCAGCTCCCGTACCGGCTCCATGGTCTCCAGGACCCGCTCCACCTCGTGGGAGATGCGGGCGAGGTCCCGGATCACCGCCTGGATCTCGTCGCCCCACGTGGTGCCGCGGACCTGGCCCAGGTAGAGCGCCACCAGGTAGCAGGCCACCAGCTGGGTCAGGAAGGCCTTGGTGGACGCCACGGCGACCTCGGGCCCCGCGTGCGTGTACAACACCGCGTCCGACTCGCGGGGGATCGTCGAGCCGTTGGTGTTGCAGATCGCCAGGACCTTGGAGCCCTGTTCGCGGGCGTGCCGCAGTGCCATCAGGGTGTCCATGGTCTCGCCGGACTGGGAGATGGCGATGACAAGGGTGCGCGGGTCGAGGATCGGGTCCCGGTAGCGGAACTCGCTCGCCAGCTCCACCTCGCACGGGACGCGGGTCCAGTGCTCGATGGCGTACTTGGCGATCAGGCCGGCGTGGAAGGCCGTACCGCAGGCCACGATGACGACCTTGTCCATCTCGCGCAGCTCGGCCGTGCTGATCCGGACCTCGTCGAGCGTCAGCGAGCCGGACGCGTCGATGCGGCCCAGCAACGTATCGGCGACCGCCTTGGGCTGCTCGGCGATCTCCTTGAGCATGAAGTAGTCATAGCCCCCCTTTTCCGCCGCCGACGCGTCCCAGTCGACGTGGTACGACCGCACGTCGGCGGGCCTGCCGTCGAAGCCCGTCACCGTCACGCCGTCCCTGCGCAGCTCCACCACCTGGTCCTGACCCAGCTCGATCGCCGACCGCGTGTGGGCGATGAACGCGGCGACGTCCGAGGCGAGAAAGGCCTCGCCCTCTCCAACGCCCACCACCAGCGGCGAGTTCCGCCGCGCGCCCACCACCACGTCCGGCTCGTCCGCGTGCACCGCGACCAGCGTGAACGCGCCCTCCAGACGGCGGCAGACCAGGCGCATCGCCTCGGCCGGGTCGGCGCATGAGGAGAACTCCTCGGCCAGCAGATGCGCGACCACCTCGGTGTCCGTCTCGGAGGCCAGATCGTGGCCGCGCTCGGTCAGCTCGGCCCGCAGACAGGCGAAGTTCTCGATGATGCCGTTGTGGACGACGGCCACGCGGCCCGCGTTGTCGAGGTGCGGGTGGGCGTTGGCGTCCGTGGGCCCGCCGTGGGTGGCCCAACGGGTGTGGCCGATGCCGGTCGACCCGGTCGGCAGGGGGTGCTCGACCAGCTCCTTCTCCAGGTTGACCAGCTTCCCGGCCTTCCTGGCGGCGGCCAGGCCTCCATCGGCCAGTACGGCCACGCCCGCCGAGTCGTAGCCCCGGTACTCCAGCCGCTTCAGACCGGCCACCACGACGTCGAGCGCCGACTGCGGCCCCACATATCCCACGATTCCGCACATGAGCGGCAGCCTACGGTCCGATGCCCGCCGGAAACTCGTACCGCGTGCCCGAAATCGGAAATTCCCGCGGTCTGCCGGACGCGGTCTGCCGTCTGCCGGACCGCGTACGGCAGACCGCGGCCACGGGCACGGGCAGCAGCCATGGGCACGGGCATCGGGCACGGCCACGAGCACGGCCCTCGTCGGCGAGTTGCCGAGTGGCGACCGCACTGACCGCACTGACCGCACCGGGCCCTGTCAGCCCCCTCTGAGACACTGGGCGCGATGACTGAGACAGCACCACCGCGGAGCGCCCCCCTGCGCGCCCGTGCCGAGATCGACCTGGCCGCGCTGCGGGCCAATGTGCGGACCCTGCGCGCCCTGGCGCCCGGGGCCGCGCTGATGGCCGTCGTGAAGTCGGACGCGTACGGCCACGGGGCGGTGCCGTGTGCCCGGGCGGCGGTCGAGGCGGGTGCGACCTGGCTGGGGACGGCCACGCCGGAGGAGGCGCTGGCGCTGCGGGCGGCCGGGCTGGACGGGCGCATCATGTGCTGGCTCTGGACGCCCGGCGGGCCCTGGCGGGAGGCCGTCGAGGCCGGTCTCGACGTGTCGGTCAGCGGGGCGTGGGCCCTGAAGGAGGTCACCGAGGCGGCCGCGCAAGCGGGTGCACGCGCGCGTGTGCAGCTCAAGGCCGACACCGGACTCGGGCGGAACGGATGCCAGCCGGACGACTGGGCGGACCTCGTCGCCGGGGCGTTGCGGGCGGAAGCCGACGGGCTGATCGGCGTCACCGGGCTCTGGTCGCACTTCGCGTGCGCCGACGAGCCGGGCCATCCGTCCGTCCAGGCGCAGCTGGCGCGTTTCCGGGAGATGATGGCGTACGCCGAGGAACGGGGCGTACGGCCGGAGGTACGGCACATCGCCAACTCGCCCGCCACCCTGACGCTTCCCGAAGCCCACTTCGACCTCGTACGGACCGGGATCGCGATCTACGGGATCTCGCCCAGCCCGGAGCTGGGCAGTCCGGCCGACTTCGGGCTGCGGCCGGTGATGACGCTGAGCGCGGCGCTGGCGCTGGTGAAGCACGTCGCGGGGGGCCACGGCGTCAGCTACGGGCACCACTACACCACGCCCGGCGCCACGACCCTCGGCCTCGTGCCCGTCGGATACGCGGACGGCATCCCCCGCCATGCCTCCGGCACCGGACCCGTGCTCGTCGGCGGCAAGTGGCGGACGGTCGCGGGGCGGGTCGCCATGGACCAGTTCGTGGTCGACCTCGGCGGGGACGAGCCGTCTCCGGGAGAGGAGGCGGTGCTCTTCGGTCCCGGTGACCGGGGCGAGCCCACCGCCGAGGACTGGGCGCAGGCGGCCGGGACCATCGCGTACGAAATCGTGACCCGGATCGGAACCCGTGTTCCCCGCGTCTACGTGGATGACAGTGGATGACGAGACCTCCAGATGACGACGTCGGATGCCGACGTCCGGGTGAAGAACGAGCAAGACGGGAAACCCCGCACAAGACGGGAAACCACGCAGGGGTAAGCCGGTATGGACAAGCCGTTGAGGCACAGGTGAGGAGCGGGACGTGAGCGAGAGCAGCGCGGAGGCCGCCGAGGCCGTCGCGAGCGCGGCCTCGGCCGCCTCCGCCGCCGGGAACTGGCGCCGGGCCGGTGTCGTGGGCGCCGCGATAGGCGTGGTCGCCGCGGGCGCCGCCGCCGGTGTCGCCATCGAGCGGCTCACCGTGGGCCGCGGCATGCGCCAGAAGGCCCGGCTCGCGCTGGACTCGGCGGGACCGTACGGGGCGGTGCGCGGCACGCCAGGCACGGCGTACGCGGACGACGGCACCGAGCTGTACTACGAGGTCGACGAGGCCGACCCGGAGGCCGCGCTGACCACCAGGCGCCGCCGGCTCTTCGGCCGCAAGGCCCCGGCCCCCGTCACCGTCGTCTTCAGCCACGGCTACTGCCTGAACCAGGACTCCTGGCACTTCCAGCGGGCCGCGCTGCGCGGAGTCGTCCGGACCGTGCACTGGGACCAGCGCAGCCACGGCCGCTCCGCGCGCGGGGCGGGCCAGGTACAGGGCCAGAAGCCGGTCTCCATAGACCAGCTGGGACGCGACCTGAAGGCCGTCATCGACGCGGCAGTGCCGGAAGGGCCCATCGTGCTCGTCGGGCACTCCATGGGCGGCATGACGGTGATGGCGCTGGCCGACCACTACCCCGAGCTGATCCGCGACCGGGTCGTCGCCGTCGCCCTGGTCGGCACCTCGTCGGGAGGGCTCGGCGAGGTCAACTTCGGGCTGCCGGTCGCGGGCGTCAACGCCGTACGGCGCTTTCTGCCGGGTGTGCTGAAGGCGCTGGGCCAGCAGGCCGAGCTGGTGGAGCGCGGGCGGCGGGCCACGGCCGACCTGTTCGCCGGGATCATCAAGCGGTACTCGTTCGCGACCCGGGACGTCGACCCGGCGGTCACGCGGTTCGCCGAGCGGATGATCGAGGGCACGCCGATCGACGTGGTCGCCGAGTTCTACCCGGCGTTCACCGAGCATGACAAGACGGAGGCCCTGGCGCACTTCGCCGACCTGCCGGTGCTCGTCCTCGCCGGGGTCCAGGACCTCGTCACCCCGAGCGAGCACAGCGAGGCCATCGCCGACCTGCTGCCGGAGGCCGAGCTGGTGCTCGTGCCGGACGCCGGGCACCTGGTGATCCTGGAGCATCCCGAGGTCGTCATAGACCGCCTCGCCGACCTCCTCACGCGCGCGGGTGCCGTCCCGGCAGGGGCTACCGTAAGTGGTTATGGAAGCACCAGCAGCACCGCACGACCCGGCTGAGGCCCCCATGTCGCAGGCCACCGTCCAGCTCACCGTCAACTCCCCCGACCAGATGCGGGAGCTGGGCCGCCGCCTGGCCAAGCTGCTCCGCGCCGGCGACCTCGTGATGCTCGACGGAGAGCTCGGCGCGGGCAAGACGACGCTGACCCGCGGGCTCGGCGAGGGGCTCGGGGTACGGGGCGCGGTCACCTCTCCGACCTTCGTCATCGCGCGCGTGCACCCCTCCCTCGGGGACGGGCCGCCCCTGGTCCACGTCGACGCGTACCGCCTGGGCGGCGGGCTCGACGAGATGGAGGACCTGGACCTCGACGTGTCACTGCCCGACTCGGTGATCGTCGTGGAGTGGGGCGAGGGCAAGGTCGAGGAGCTGACGGACGACCGGCTGCACGTCGTCATCCACCGGGCGGTCGGCGACACCACCGACGAGGTACGGCATGTGACGGTGACCGGGCTCGGGGAGCGGTGGGCCGCGGTGGATCTGAGTGTGCTCTCCGCCTGAGGGCCGGCTTTGAGCTCTGACCTTCGTGAACGTTCCGAGAAGACGTTCCGACAATACGTCGGCAAAATGTTGCGCCGGGTGTCCCGGCCGTGGTCACATGGTATCCAGTCCGTAGTTAGGTCTACCTAACTACGCCCGCCCCCAGGTCCCAGGAGGCGTCCATGTCGGCTTCGGAACACCACTCGGAGAACCGGTCGGAGCACCGTTCCGAGAACAGCGGGGTGCAGCAGCGGCAGCCGTACGCGGTCGCCGGGGTGTCCATGCGTGACCTGCTCGCCTCGTGCGCGGCGGCGGACGCCATCTCCACACCGCCGCGGGCGCCGGAGCCGCGGACGCCGGAACCGGTCGTAGAACACCGCGAAGCCGCGTAGCCACGGCTGTCGCCGCTGTCGCCGCTCTCGTTACTGAACGACGACGACCTTCGCCCCGATCGTCGCGAACGCCCACATCGCGTCGCCGTCCGCGCGCGACTCGCGGATGCCGCCCGTCCTGCTGGTCGGGTCCGGCTCCGGGGTCGAGCCGTCGACGGCCGCGCTGAAGCCGATGGTGACGCCGTCGACGCTGGTGAAGCGGACGACGTGCTCGATGGGCACGCCGTCGGAGCCGGTGACCGAGTTCGAGCGGGACGTGACCGAGTAGGTGCCCGGGGCCGGGTCGACCGTGCTCGGGGTGACCTCGAAGGTGCGCTCGACCTTGCCGTTCGCGCCGACCAGCCAGACCCGGTCGGTGCCCAGCGCGTAGACGACGCGTTCGCCGCTGCCGGAGGCCTGGGGCAGGGCCGCCGGGTCCTGCTTCTCCTCGGGAGCCCGGGACTTCACACCCGCCGGGGACTGGGATACGGACGGCCTGCCCAGGTCGTCGGGCGCGTTCGCCGACGCCTGGTAGGCGAGGAAACCGACTGCGGCGACGGCCGCCACGGTGAGCCCGGCCACGAATCCCGAGCTGCTACTGGCCACCTTCTGCGCCCACCTCTCGTACTGCCCCTCGTACCGCGTACGTCTTTGCTGTGACGGTAGCAGCAGGTGTACGGCATCCCGGGCGGGCCGTGCCCCCGGCCGAAGCGCCGTAGGCTGTTTGCGTGCTCTTGCTCGCTCTGGATACCGCCACTCCCGCCGTCACCGTCGCGCTGCACGACGGGACGGACGTCGTCGCCGCGTCGAGCCAGGTGGACGCGCGCCGGCATGGAGAACTCCTGCTGCCCGCCGTCGACCGGGTCCTCGCCGAGGCGGGTACCCGCCTCGACGCCCTCACCGGCATCGTCGTCGGCACCGGCCCCGGCCCGTACACCGGGCTGCGCGTCGGCCTGATGACCGCCGACACCTTCTCACTCGCGCTCGGCGTGCCCGTGCACGGGCTGTGCACGCTCGACGGGCTCGCGTACGCGTCCGGGCTCGACGAGCCGTTCGTGGTCGCGACGGACGCGCGGCGGAAAGAGGTGTACTGGGCGCGCTATGAGGACCGCCGTACGCGCGTCACGGAGCCCGCCGTCGACCGGCCGGGCGACCTGGGCATCGATGACATCGGAGCGTTGCCCGCGGTCGGCGCCGGCGCGCTGCTCTACCCGGACACCTTCCCCGTCGCGCGCGAGCCCGAGCACATGTCGGCGTCCGCGCTCGCCTCGCTGGCGGTCGAGAGACTCGCCGCGGGGGAGGAGCTCCAGGCCCCCCGGCCCCTCTATCTGCGCCGCCCCGACGCGCAGGTCCCCAAGAACTACAAGGTGGTCACCCCCAAGTGACCGGAGCCGCACCTCCTCAGCTGCGCGAGATGCGCTGGTGGGACATCGATCCCGTACTGGAGCTGGAGAAGGCCCTCTTCCCCGAGGACGCCTGGTCGAGGGGCATGTTCTGGTCCGAACTGGCCCATGCGAGAGGGCCGGGCGCGACCCGCCGGTATCTGGTGGCCATGGACGACGACCGGCTCGTCGGGTACGCGGGGCTCGCCGCCTCCGGTACCGGATCTGACAGCGGCTTCGCCGCGGTTGCCGACATACAGACCATCGCCGTCGCCCGTGACCAGTGGGGCACCGGGCTCGGCGCGCGGCTGCTGACCGAGCTGCTGCGGATCGCGACCGCGTTCGAGTGCGCCGAGGTGATGCTCGAATGCCGGGTCGACAACGTCCGCGCCCAGAAGCTGTACGAGCGCTTCGGCTTCGAGGCGATCGGCTTCAGGCGCGGCTACTACCAGCCGGGGAACGTGGACGCCCTGGTGATGCGGCTGACCGACCCCTCCACTTCCGTGCACGGCCGACAAGGAACCGAGATCAATGGCTGACTCCAGGAACGAGCCCCTCGTCCTCGGCATCGAGACCTCCTGCGACGAGACCGGCGTCGGCATCGTCCGCGGCACCACCCTGCTCGCGGACGCGGTCGCGTCGAGCGTCGACGAGCACGCGCGCTTCGGCGGTGTGGTCCCCGAGGTCGCCTCCCGCGCCCACCTCGAAGCGATGGTGCCGACCATCGAACGCGCCCTGAAAGAGGCCGGTGTCTCGGCCAGGGACCTGGACGGCATCGCGGTCACCGCCGGTCCGGGGCTCGCGGGCGCGCTGCTCGTCGGGGTGTCGGCGGCGAAGGCGTACGCCTACGCGCTCGGCAAGCCGCTGTACGGCGTCAACCACCTCGCCTCCCATATCTGCGTCGACCAGCTGGAGCACGGCGCCCTGCCGGAGCCGATGATGGCGCTGCTGGTGTCCGGCGGCCACTCGTCCCTCCTCCTCTCCTCGGACATCACCTCCGACGTACGGCCGATGGGGTCGACCATCGACGACGCGGCGGGCGAGGCCTTCGACAAGATCGCGCGCGTACTGAACCTGGGCTTCCCGGGCGGGCCGGTCATCGACCGTTACGCGAAGGAGGGCGATCCTCGGGCCATTGCCTTCCCGCGTGGTCTCACCGGGCCGCGCGACCCGGTGTACGACTTCTCCTTCTCCGGTCTGAAGACCGCCGTGGCCCGCTGGATCGAGGCCAGGCGGGCGGCCGGCGAGGAGGTCCCGGTGCGCGATGTGGCCGCGTCCTTCCAGGAGGCCGTGGTCGACGTGCTGACCCGCAAGGCCGTACGGGCCTGCAAGGATGAGGGTGTCGACCACCTGATGATCGGCGGTGGCGTGGCCGCCAACTCCCGCCTGCGCGCCCTCGCCCGGCACCGCTGCGAGGCGGCCGGGATCGAACTGAGGGTCCCGCGGCCCAAGTTGTGCACGGACAACGGGGCGATGGTGGCCGCGCTCGGCGCCGAGATGGTCGCCCGGGGGCGTGCCGCCTCGGCTTGGGACCTGTCGGCGGACTCCTCGCTGCCGGTGACGGACCCGCATGTGCCGGGCCACGACCATGTGCACGAGGTCGGCGAGGGGAACCTGTACTCGTGACCGTCGCCCTGATGTGGGAGGCCCGCGCCACCGAGGGCCGCGGCGAGGAGCTCCTGACGTGGGCCCGGGCGCAGGAGCTGCCCCGCCCGCCCCTGCGCCGGGAGACGTTCCGCGCGCCCCGGGACCGCGTGCTGGTCATCACCTGGTGGGACGCCCCGTACGACGCCGAGCTGCCCGAACTGCCGGAGCCGGAGGGGGAGTTGGTGACCCGGGCGGTGCATCGGTGGCGCTTCGAGGCGGTGGAGGACCACCAGCCCCCGGCCTCACCCGACGTCCCCGGGGCCGGTGAGTGATCGGCGGTTCAGGCCGGTTCAGGCCTCCCGCGTCACCTCCGTCTCGCAGCGGAGCCGCCGGTCGTGGCCGAGCACCCGTTCCGGGCCCGTCAGCGTCAGGGTCGCCGTGTGCCGAACGTCCGTGCTGGACGCCGCCAAGCGCAGCTCCAGAGCGCCCGGTTCGACGATGCGGCGGCCGGTGCGGTCGGTGAAGGACGACAGGTCGGTGTGGAAGCGGAAGGCGACGCGGGTGGCCTCGCCCGGGGCCAGGTCGACGCGCTGGTAGCCGATCAGGCGCACGTCGGGCCGGGTCACCGACGCGACGGGGTCGTGCAGGTAGAGCTGGACGACCTCCGCGCCCGCGCGGTCGCCGGTGTTGCGGACGGTGACCTTCACGTCGTACGAGCCGTCCGTGCCGATCTCCGCCCCCGGGCCCTCGAAGTCCTCCCAGGCGAACGTCGTGTAGGAGCGGCCGTGCCCGAAGGGGTACAGCGGCGTCGGGTCCAGGTTGCTGGAGCCGCCCGCCAGGCCGAGGGGTGGCTGGAGGTAGGTCCAGGGCTGGCCGCCGGGGCGGGCCGGGACGCTCACGGGGAGGCGGCCGGAGGGGTTGGAGCGGCCCGACAGGACTCCCGCCACCGCCGGGCCGCCCTCCTCTCCGGGGAAGAACGCCTGGACCACGCCCGCGAGCCGGCCCTCCCAGCGGCCGAGCGCGTAGGGGCGCCCGGTGAGCAGGACCAGCACCACCGGCGTACCCGTCGCCGCCAGCGCGTCCAGCAACGCGCCCTGGACGCCGGGCAGCCGGAGGTCCTCCGCGTCGCAGCCCTCGCCTGAGGTGCCCCGGCCGAAGAGGCCCGCCCGGTCGCCGAGGACGGCCACGCAGACGTCCGCCTCGGCGGCGCGGGCCACCGCCTCAGGGAAGCCGCCGGTGTCGTCGTCCGAGGTGTCGCAGCCGAGGGCGTACGTGGTCTTCGCGTCGGGCAGTTCCGTGCGCAGGGACTGAAGGACGGTGGGGATCTCGATGCCGAGCGGGGTGTCGGGGTGGAGGGTGCCCACGTGGGACGGGAAGGAGTAGCAGCCCAGCATCGCCAGGGCGTCGTCGGCCCTCGGGCCCACCACCGCGATCCGGGCGTCCGGCGGGAGCGGAAGCACCTCGTCCGGATCGGTGAGCAGCACGACCGACTCCTCGGCCAGGCGACGGGCCAGGGCGCGGTTCTCCGGGGGGTCCAGGTCGACCGTCGTCGGCGGTTCCGGGGCCCAGTCCTCGTCCAGCAGGCCCAGCTCGCACTTCTGGAGCAGGACCCGGCGGGCCGCGCGGTCCACCAGGGACTCGGGGACCGAGCCCTCCCGTACCGCCTCCACCAGCGCGTCGCCGTAGCAGCGCAGGGTGGGCAGTTCGACGTCGACGCCCGCCGTCAGGGCCGCGTGGGCGGCCTCCGCGCGGGTGCCGGCGACACGGTGCTGGGTCTGAAGGAAGCCGATGCCGAAGTAGTCGGAGACGACCGTGCCGGCGAAGCCCCACTCGTCGCGCAGGAGGCGGCCGAGCAGATACGGGTCCGCCGACACCGGGACGCCGTCCGTCTCCGTGTACGCGGCCATCACCGAGCGGGCGCCGCCCTCGCGCAGGGCCATCTCGAACGGCGGCAGGGTCACGTCCGCGAACTCGCGTACGCCCGCGCGTACGGGCGCCTGGTTGCGTGCCCCCGCCGATGCCGCGTACCCCGCGAAGTGCTTCAGCGTGGCGACGATCCCGGCCGACTCCAGGCCCCGTACGTACGCCGCGCCGATCGTGCCGACCAGATACGGGTCCTCGCCGATGGTCTCCTCGACCCGTCCCCAGCGCGGGTCGCGGACCACGTCGAGGACGGGGGCCAGGCCCTGGTGGACGCCCACCGAGGCCAGGTCGCGGCCGATGTGCCGGGCCATCTCCTCGACGAGGGCGGGGTCGAAGGTCGCGCCCCAGGCCAGGGGGACCGGGTAGGCGGTCGCGCCCCAGGCGGTGAAGCCGGCCAGGCACTCCTCGTGGGCGAGAGCCGGGATGCCCAGGCGGTTCGCCCCGGCGATACGGCGCTGGGCGCGGGCCAGTGCCAGCGCGCCCAGCGCCGGGTCCACGGGGGCGGTGCCGAAGTTGCGGGTGAGCTGGCCGAGTCCTCGGGTGATCAGCTCGTCGAAGTCGAAGGACTCGGTCATGTCGTCCTGGTGGGGAGCGACCCCGTCGCCGTCCGTGGCGGCGCCCACCCACACGCCGTACAGCTGGGCGCTCTTCTCCTCCAGGGTCATACGGGAGAGGAGGTCGTCGACGCGGGCGGCGGCGGGCAGGGCGGTGTCACGCCAGGGGCTGGTCATGAAACTCCTGTCAGAGGAAGGCCGGGGAGTCCGGAGAGGCTGGGGTGTGTTCGAAGTGTGCCGTCACTTGCCGCCCACACCCATCAGGCCGCCCACCAGCGCGCGCCGGGCCACCAGGTAGACGGCGAAGATCGGGATGCCGGAGAGGACGACCGAGGCGAGCAGTGCGGGGATGTTGACGCCGAACTGGCTGACGTAGTTGAAGAGGCCGAGGGTCAGCACGCGCGGGCCGTCGGACTGGGTGAAGATCAGCGGGAAGATGAAGCCGTTCCAGGCCTGCAGCGCCGCGTAGATGACGACCGTGCTGATGCCGCCCTTGGCCATGGGGATCGTCAGCTGGAACAGCATCCGCAGCGGGGACGCGCCGTCCAGGGCCATCGCCTCGTACAGATCCTCCGAGACGTCCCGCAACGTGCCGACCAGCACCAGCACCGAGACCGGCATCGCGAAGGCCGCCGTCGGCAGGATGACCGCCAGCAAGGTGTCGTACAGGTTGAGTTCGGAGATCAGGAGGTAGAGGGGTACGACGACCGCCTGGGCCGGGATCGCCACGCCGAGGAGGAAGATCCGGAAGGCCGCGTTCGACCAGCTGTCGCGGGTGCGGACGGCGACGTACGCCAGGGGGATGGACAGGGCGAGGACGATGCCCACCACCGCGACCGCCACGATCGCCGTGTTGGTGAGCAGGTGGCCGAAGCCGGAGTTGAGGACCGTGTTGTAGTTGTCGAGGGTCGGACTCGTGGGCGGTTTCAGGGGGTTGCCGGTGAGCGCCTTGTCCTGGCCGGTCAGGGAGGCCGACAGCATCGCGTAGATCGGGACGATGACGACGATGAGCCAGAGGAAGGAGCCGGCGCCCGCCACCGGGTTGGCGCGCTTCGTCCAGTGCCGGCGGCGGCGCGGGTCCTTCGACGGCTGCCGGGCGCCCGGCTCCCGGGTCTTCGCGGGACGCGGCAACGTATTGTGTGACACCGCGTCACATCCCTTCGCGCGTGCTGCGCATGGTGCCGAAGCCGGTCAGCTTCACCAGGAGCAGGGACAGGCCGGTGGCCGCCAGCACCAGGAACGAGGCGATGGCGCTCGCGTAGCCGAAGTCGTAGCTCTTGAAGCCCGCCTCGTACATCAGGTACGGCAGGATCGCGGTGTCGGTGCCCGGTCCGCCCTTGGTCAGGATCAGGACTGTCTCGAAGTACGTCAGTGAGCCGACGACCATCAGGACCGTGGACGTCGTGATGGTGTGGCGCAGCTGCGGCAGCGTGATCGAGAAGAACTGGCGGTAGCGGCCCGCGCCGTCGATGGCCGCCGCCTGGTAGAGGACTGCGGGGATCTGGCGGGCTCCGCCCTGGTAGATCAGCGTGTGGAACGGGATGAACTGCCAGCCGCCGACGAACACGATCGCGAGGAACGCCCCGCTGGACGAGCCGAGGATGTCCTTCTGGATGATGCCGAAGTTCGGGTCGAGCAGCGCGTAGAAGAGCAGCGCGATGGCGGTGGAGGAGAGCAGGAACGGGACGAAGAAGATCGCGGAGAGCAGCGCGCGGTTGCGCTGCCGGCCCGCCGCCCAGACGCCGAGCAGCAGCGCCACGACGGTCTGGAAGGCCCAGCTGGCGGCCGTCAGCAGGACGGTGAGCCAGAGGGACTGGGTGAGGCGCGGGTCGTCGAGCAGCTTCCGCCAGTTGTCCAGGCCGACCGGTTGCGGGTCGCCGAGGCCGTCCCAGGAGGTGAAGGAGAGGTAGAAGGCGAGGCCCATCGGGACGACGGCGAAGAAGGCGAAGAAGAGGAGACCGGGCAGGGCCCAGGCGGCGTGCGGGCGCCCGACCCGGGTGCCCTTCACCCCTGTCGTCCGGATGGGCGGCCGTTCGTCGAGCGTGGCGCTCACTTCAGCTCCTTGCAGGCCGCCACGAACTCACCCGGCGACGACTGCCCGGCGAACAGCTTGCTGATCTCCGTGTGCATCTTCGTGCCCAGCCCGTCCCCGAGCGCCTGGTCCCAGGAGAGCTGGAACGCCGGGGCCTGCTGGACCATGTCGTACTGGAACCTGGCGTACTCGGGGTTGGGCGCGGAGTCGAGGAGTTGGGCCGCGTTCGATGTCGTCGGTACGTCGCCGAGGTCGATGAGGTCCTTGGCGTACGCCTCCGACGCGCAGTCCTTGAGGAAGGCGACCGCCAGGTCCTGGTTCTTGGTGCGCTTGTTGATCGACCAGTAGTTGGTGGGGTTGCCGACGACATTGCGGATGTCGCCGGTGCCGTCCTCGACTTCGGGGAAGGCGGCCCAGCCCAGGTTCGTCTTGGCGAAGTCCGGGAACTTGCCGAGCTGCGTCGAGTACTCCCACGAACCCATCAGATGCATCGCCGCCCTGCCCTTGGCGAAGACCGCGGGGGCACCGCCGTTGACGTACGACACCGAGGTGAACTTGGAGCCGAAGGCGCCGTCGTCGACGAGTTCCTTGACCATCTCGGCGGCCCTGAGCATCGCCGGGTCGGCCCACCCCTCGGCGTCGCCGTCCTGGATGCGCTTGAAGACCCCGGGTCCGCCGATGCGGTCGGCCAGGTACTCCAGCCACATCAGTTCGGGCCAGATGTCGGAGCCGCCGAGCGCGAACGGGGTGATGCCCGCCTTCTTCAGCTTGGTGTTGATGTCGAGCAACTGGTCCCAGGTGGCGGGCGGCTGGAGGTTGTGCTCGGCGAAGACGGACTTGTTGTAGAAGAGGATCACGGGCTGCATGCCGCGCATCGGTATGCCGTAATGGCGGCCCTTGAGGTCACCGGCCGCGAGCACCGAGGGCAGGAAGCCGTTCTTCAGCGCGGGGTCGTTCTCGATGATGTCGGTGAGGTCGACCAGCTGTCCGGCCTCCTCGTACGCCTTGATGGAGCCGCCGCCCCAGTTGAAGAAGACGTCAGGGGCGCTGGGCGAGCCCATGGCCGTACGGAGCTTGGGGGAGTAGTCGGAGCCGGGGACCTTCTGGAGCTCGACCGTGCCGCCGGCCGACTTCGCGGCGGCCGACTTGTTGAAGCGGCTGACGCCCGCCTCCTGGACCTTGACCGCGTCGTCGCCGTACACGAAGGCGGTGATGGTGCTCCCGTCGCCGCCCGAGCCGCTGCCTGAGCCGCAGGCGGTGAGACCGGTGGTCCCGGCGGTGAGGAACGTGGCTGCCCCCGCGCCGAGGACCCAGCGCCTGCTGAACGTCCGGGCGGCCGCGCCGTCGCCGGTGGACTGTCCGCTGCTCGACCCGCTACCCGATCCGCTGCCTGATCCGCTGCTCGACCGTCTGCTCGGCCCCATGACGACACCCCTTTTTTTCGGCTCGTTCACCTCCGGGGCGTTCCGGCCTGTATCGAGAGCACGACCGTGCTCGGCCCTTCCGGCCGCCGCGCGCTCGCACCCTCGGCACATCGACACAGGCGCGCCCCTCCGGCTCACTCGCGTCGCGAATGTTTCGGATGGTATTTCGAATGTTCCGGGAACGTATGGCCGTCGAAAGGGTTCGTCAAGGGGGCGTGCAGCGATTACGATCCCGCCCATGAAGCCCCCGAAGTCCGAGGAAACCTCGACAAGAGCACACTCCACGCAGACCGCGACGCTCGCCGAGATCGCCCGAGAGGCGGGGGTCTCGGCTCCGACTGTTTCGAAGGTGCTCAACGGCCGTGCGGACGTCGCCCCCGCGACCCGCACCCGCGTCGAGGAGCTCCTGCGCGAGTACGGCTACCGGCGCCGCCGCGCCGAGGCGTCCCGCTCGCCCCTCATCGACCTGGTCTTCCACGAGCTGGAGAGCGCCTGGGCGATGGAGGTCATCCGGGGCGTCGAGAACGTGGCCCGTGAGGAGGGGCTGAGCGTGGTGCTGTCCGAGAGCGCGGGGCGGCTGACCCCCGGCCGCACCTGGGCCGACCAGGTCGCCGCCCGCCGCCCGCACGGGGTCGTGCTCGTGCTGTCCGGGCTCGACGAGTCCCAGCGCGCGCTGCTGACGAGCCGGTCCATTCCGTTCGTGGTGATGGACCCGGCGGGGGACCCGGGGGACGACGTGCCGTCGATCGGCGCGACGAACTGGCAGGGCGGACTGGCGGCCACCCGGCATCTGGTCGAGCTGGGCCACCGGCGCATCGGCGCGATCAGCGGGCCCTCGCGGATGATGTGCAGCCGGGCCCGGGTGGACGGCTACCGGGCCGCGCTGGAGACCGCCGGGCTGCCGGTGGACACGGGGCTGGTCAAGGCCGGGGACTTCCACCACGAGGCCGGCTACCGGCTGGGCCTTGAGCTCCTGCGGCAGCCGGACCGGCCGACGGCCGTCTTCGCGGGCAACGACCTGCAGGCGCTCGGCCTGTACGAGGCCGCCCGTGAGCTGGGCCTTTGTATCCCGGAGGACCTGAGCGTGGTCGGGTTCGACGACCTGCCGGTGGCCCGGTGGGTGGGGCCGCCGCTGACGACCGTACGGCAGCCGCTGATGGAGATGGCCGAGGCGGCGGCCCGGCTGGTGCTCGACCTGGGGAGGCACGAGCCGCCGTCGTCGGCGACCCGGGTGGAGCTGGCGACGAGCCTGGTGGTGCGGAGCAGTACGGGGGTGCCTCCGGCATAGGGCACGGGTTGGTGTTGCTTGCTCTGTTGCTTGCTCTGAGTTGCCGCTGCCGTATTGACGGGTGATGTGACCGGCTCCACACTCTCCGAGGCCAATCGGTTGATATGCCGAAACTTTCGGAGGCACCCGCAATGAGATCTCTGAGAACAGGCTTACTCCCCGCGCCCCTGCTTTCCCTGCCCGTTTCCCTGACCATTTCCCTGCTCAGCGCCCTCGCCACGCTCGTCGCTCTGCTGGCCGCCGCTCCCGCCGCCCACGCCGCCGACACCCCGCTCCGCGACCTCGCCGACGCCAAGGGCAAGGTCATCGGCACCGCGGTCACCGGCTCCAAGCTCACCGGAACGTACGGCGACATCGCGGGCCGGGAGTTCAACTGGCTCACCCCTGGCAACGCCATGAAATGGGGCTCCGTCGAGCCCACCCGGGGCAACTTCGACTGGGCCGAGGCCGACCGGATCGTCGACTTCGCCGAGGCCCACGGCCAGGACGTACGCGGCCACACCCTCGTCTGGCACAGCCAGAACCCGAGCTGGCTGGACAACGGCACCTGGACCCCGGCCGAGCTGAGCGCGCTGCTCGACGAGCACATCGCGCTCGAAGTCGGCCGCTACAAGGGCCGGCTGGCCGCCTGGGACGTGGTCAACGAGCCCTTCAACGAGGACGGCACCTACCGCCAGACCCTCTGGTACAACGGCCTCGGCGCGGACTACATCGCCCAGGCCCTGACCGCCGCCCGCGCCGCCGACCCGAGCGCCAAGCTGTACATCAACGACTACAACGTCGAGGGCGTCAACGCGAAGAGCACGGCCCTGTACAACCTGGTCAGGTCCTTGAAGGAGCGCGGGGTCCCGATCGACGGGGTCGGGCTCCAGGCCCACATCATCCTCGGCCAGGTCCCCTCCACGCTCCAGCAGAACATCCAGCGGTTCGCCGACCTCGGGGTCGACGTCGCGATCACGGAGCTGGACATCCGTATGCAACTCCCGGCCACGCAAGCCAAGCTGGAGCAGCAGGCGGACGAGTACGAAGCCGTCGTCGCCGCGTGCGTCGCCGTGAGCCGGTGCACCGGGGTCACCGTGTGGGGCTTCACGGACTCCGACTCATGGATCCCGGACACCTTCCCCGGCCAGGGCGCGGCCACCCCGTACGACGAGAACTACGCGCCCAAGCCCGCGTACCACGCCATCGCGGCCGCGCTCGGCGGCACGACCACTGAGCCGCCGACGGACGCCTGCACGGCGACGTACAGCGTGGCGAACCAGTGGAACACCGGCTTCACGGGCGAGGTCAGGATCAGCTGCTCGGGGGCGTCCCTGTCGTCCTGGAACGTCAACTGGACCTTCGGTGCCGGTCAGCAGCTCCAGCAGGCCTGGAACGCGACGTGCACCCAGACCGGGTCGGCGGTGCGCTGCGCGAACGCCTCCTGGAACGGGGCGGTGCCGGACGGCGGTTCCGTGACGTTCGGGTTCAACGGGTCGTGGAGCGGGAACAATCCGGTGCCGACGGTGACGCTGGGCTGAGCCCCGCCTGCGAAGTCTGAGAATTTCCGAAGAAAACGCGGTCTGGGGTGTCTGCTCGCAATAATTCGGACTTACGTTCTTCTGTGTGACGGGCGTAGACGTGCACGGGGGAGACAACGGGGACGCGGGCAGACCCCTTGGCCGGCGGTCGACATGGCTGAAGGCCGCCGGCCTCACGCTGGCAGGGGCTCTGGTGCTCGGGGCCGGTACGGCCGGCTGGGCGTACTGGCACCTGAACGACAACATCAAGAGCGTCGACATCAACGGCGCGTTGGGGGACGACCGGCCGGCACGGGGGGTGACGACTCCGACGCCGTCGACCTCCGCGTCCGCTTCCCCGCTGCCCAGCGGCGCCCTGAACATCCTGGTCCTCGGCTCGGACTCCCGCAGCGGTGAGGAGAACGCGAGGCTCGGCGGTGGCGGCAGCGGCTCCGGGGCACGGTCCGACACGGCGATGGTCGTCCACCTCGACGAGGGCCGCACCGAGGCGACGATCGTGAGCATCCCGAGGGACACGCTGGTGACCCGCCCGTCGTGCCCGATGGAGTCGGGCGGTTCGACGTCGGTGGCGTACAACGCGATGTTCAACAGCGCGTACGCGGTGGGCGGCCCCGTCTGCGCGGTGAAGACGGTCGAGTCGATGACCGACGTCCGCATGGACCACTACGTCGAGATCGACTTCGCCGGCTTCGCGAAACTCGTGGACGCCCTGGGCGGCGTCACGGTCACCACCGACGAGGACATCGACGACGAGGACAGCCATCTGACGCTGGACGCCGGGACCCACCACCTGGACGGCGAACAGGCCCTCGCCCTGGCCCGCACCCGCCACGGCATAGGCGACGGCAGCGACCTCGGCCGCATAGGCCTCCAACAGATGCTCGTGAAGGCCCTCCTGCAACAGATCTCCGCCACAGACCTCCTGACCAGCCCCGCCAGGCTCTACTCGGTCACGAACGCGCTCACGGAGAGCCTCACCACGGACACGGGACTGGACTCGCTGACCGAGCTGATGAGCCTGGGCCAGAGCCTGCGAGGCCTCTCCGCGGACGACCTCACGACCGTGATGATGCCGGTGGTCCCGGCACCGACGAACCGGTACCGGGTGGTGGCGGACGAGCCGGAGGCGGGGGAGCTGTGGGAGTCGCTGAAGTGAGGTCTGGAAAAGATTCTCGAAGAAATCCGGCAGCCGTGTCGATTCGAGGGGCTCCCGATCGACGCATGGGTGAGAGGCCGGGAAGGACCCGGTCCCACTGACCCGAGGAGTCACCATGCCGCGCTACCTGTCCCTGATCCAGATCGACGAGTCGACCGCTCCCGCCGAGGGCCCCAGCCCCGAGCTGCAGGAGCGGATGGGGGCCTTGCTGGAGGAGATCACCAAGGCGGGGGTCATGCTCGACACCGCTGGGCTTCTGCCGTCCGCGCAGGGCACGCGGGTGCGCTGGGAGGGCGGGAAGCTCTCCGTCACGGACGGGCCGTTCACCGAGTCGAAGGAGGTCGTGGGCGGCTACGTGCTCATGCAGTGCAAGGACAAGGCCGAGGCCGTCGAGTGGGCGTCGCGGTTCCTCAAGGTGCACGGGGAGGAGTGGACGGTGACGTGCGAGGTGCGGGAGATCGCGGAGGGCTGAGGTTCTTGGCTGTGCGCCTGTAGGGGTGTCTGATGGTGGGCTGTGACAGCACAGCCCACCGCCGAGACCGCCACGACCACCGAGACCGCCAGGGCCGCCACGACCGCCGAGACGGTCACGACCAGCGAGGTCGCCGAGACCGCCAAGGTCGCCAAGACCATCGAAACCGTCTTCCGGATCGAGTCCCCCCGCGTCATCGCCGCCGTCGCCCGGATCGTCCGGGACGTCGGCATCGCGGAGGAACTCGCACAGGACGCGCTGGTCGCAGCCCTGGAGCAGTGGCCCGAGCAAGGGGTCCCGGACAACCCGGGCGCCTGGCTGATGACCACGGCCAGGCGTCGGGCGGTCGACCTCGTACGGCGCAAGGAGACATACGCGCGGAAGCTGGAGGAGGTCGGGCGGGACCTTTCGACCTCTGAGGCCCGGTACGACGAACCGTCCGATCCCGACGACATCGACGACGACCTGCTGCGCCTCGTCTTCACCGCCTGCCACCCGGTGCTGTCCGCCGAAGCCCGCATCGCCCTCACCCTCCGGCTGCTCGGCGGGCTCACCACCGCCGAGATCGCCCGCGCGTTCCTGGCCACCGAACCGGCCATCGCTCAGCGGATCGTGCGCGCCAAACGGACCCTCGCCACGAAGGGCGTCGCCTTCGAGGTGCCGTACGGCCCGGAACGGGCGGCCCGGCTGGAATCCGTACTGGAGGTCATCTACCTGATCTTCAACGAGGGCTACGCGGCCACCGCCGGCGACGACTGGCTGCGCCCCGCCCTGTGCGAGGACGCCCTCCGGCTCGCCCGCGTTCTGGCCGAGTTGATGCCCAAGGAGCCCGAAGTCCACGGGCTGGCGGCCCTGCTGGAGCTCCAGGAGTCACGCGCGGCCGCCCGCGTCGGCCCGTCCGGCGAGCCGGTCCTTCTCAAGGACCAGAACCGCCGCCGCTGGAACCGCCTGCTCATCGCCCGCGGCTTCACCGCCCTCGGCCGCGCCAACGCCGTCGCCCCGGGCGGCCACCCCGGCCCGTACGTCCTCCAGGCCGCCATCGCCGCCTGCCACGCCCAGGCCCATACGTACGAGGAGACGGACTGGCCGCGGATCGCCACCCTCTACGGCGTGCTCGCCGCCCAGTCCCCGTCCCCCGTCGTCGAGTTGAACCGCGCGGTCGCCGTCTCGATGGCGGACGGCCCGGCCCCTGCCCTGGACATCATCGACACCCTCGCCACCGAACCGGCCCTGCGGGACTACCACTTGCTGCCCAGCGTGCGCGGCGATCTGCTCGCCCGGCTGGGGCGCACGGAGGAGGCGCGGCAGGAGTTCGTACGAGCGGCGGGGCTGGCGCGGAACGAGCGGGAGCGGGAGTTGCTGCTGGGGCGGGCGGAGGAGTGTGGCTGAGAGACCGGGGCGCGCTCACTGGTTCCGGATGATCGGCGACGATGGCGACACGTCGCGAGCTGCTGCTTCGTGGGCGCGGGCGCCGCTGCGGCAACGTCGGCGCGAGCGGGTCGGTGTCACCCCAATGGGTGGCCCAGCAGCATCGTCGGTGCGTTGGCGACGCGGGTCAGGAAGACCGTCGCCGAGTTGGGGCCGTGTGGCTTGACCTTCTTGCGGAGTTCTTCCGGCTCGACGGCGGAGCCGCGTTTCTTGACGGTGAGGATCCCTACCTCGCGCTCCCGCAGCAGGGCCTTCAACTTCTTGACGTTGAAGGGAAGCTGGTCGGTGATCTCGTACGCGGTGGCGTACGGCGTCGGGTGCGGGGCGTCGGCGGTGATGTACGCGATCCGGGGGTCGATCAGGCCGCCGTCGAGTTCCTCGGCGACCTCGGCGACGAGGTGCGCCCGGATGACGGCGCCGTCGGGCTCGTACAAGTACCGTCCCGGCGGCCGGACTCGGGGGTCGGGGAGCCCGCGGCCGAGGAGGGTGTGCGGGCCGGGGAGGAGGGTCGCGCGGACGGCGCCCGGCGCCCCTGCCCCGAACCACAGCACCGCCTCCTTCACGTCACCCCCGTCCGAGATCCACTCCGCCTCGGCCTCGGCGGGGACCGTCTCGTGGGGGATGCCGGGGGCGATCTTCAGGGCGGCGCGGGGGGACTTGAGGGCCGTGTCGATGGCCCAGGAGAGCGGGGGTGAGTACGCCTCGGGGTCGAAGACCCGGCCGCGGCCGCCGCGTCGGGCGGGGTCGACGAAGACCGCGTCGTAGGGGGAGGTGTCGATCTCCGTGACGTCCGCCTCCCGTACCTCGATCAGGTCGGCGAGACCGAGCGCCTCGGCGTTCGCGCGGGCCACCGCCGCCGTCAGCGGGTCGCGGTCGACGGCCAGGACCCGGATGCCCGCCCGGGCGAGCGCGATTGCGTCGCCGCCGATACCGCAGCACAGGTCGGCGACGGAGCCGACGCCCAGGGCGCGGAGACGGCCGGCCCGGTGGGCCGCGACCGTGGTCCGGGTGGACTGTTCGACCCCGTTCGGCGTGAAGAACATCCGCTCCGCGTCCGCCGCCCCGAACTTCGCCGCCGCTCGCTGCCGCAGCTGTGCCTGGGCCAGTGCCGCCGACACGAGCCCGGCCGGGTGGTCGCGGCGCAGCCGGGTCGCGACGGCCAGTTCCCGTGCCGGTTCGGTGCCGCGCACCTCGTCGAGGAGGGCGCGGCCCTCGGGGGTGAACAGGGCGGAGAGGGAGGCGGTGGGGTCGAGGTCGTTCACCGGGACATTGTGGGCCAGTCGGTGGATGGTGCGCGCCCGGTGGCGGTGTCGGGCCTTCCGTGCCGGGGTGGGCTGCGAGGATGCGGCGCCATGCGACTCGTACGACAAAATTATGTAAAGCGGGTGAAGGGTGTGAAGCAGGCGGTGGCCGTCCACGGCGCGATCGCCGCGCTGACCGCCGTCGCCCTTGTCTCCAGCTGTGCGGGGGGCGGTGGCGGGTCGGCCGTACGGCGTGCTTCCGCCGAGGCCGAGCCCGCCCACGGCCAGCAGCCCGAACTGCGGGCACCCGCCGCCCGCGCGCTCAGCTCGTACGCCGAGAGACTGCGCGAGTCGTACGCCGCGCGCGCCGCCGCAGCGAAGCGCTGGGGGCTTGCGAAGGTCCCGCTCACGCCTCCCGCGCCCCCGGCGAAGAAGCCGCGGATCACCACCCGCAAGGGATTCGAGGTCGACGGGCACGAGGACCTGCCGCCGGTCTTCACCACCGTCCCCACCCGGCACAAGATCGTCTTCCTCACCATCGACGACGGCGCCGAGAAGGACCCGGCGTTCCTGCGGATGATGAGCGAGCTGAAGATCCCGTACACCGCCTTCCTCAGCGACTACCTGGTGAAGGAGGACTACCGGTACTTCAAGCGGATGCAGGCGAGCGGGGTCTCCCTCAACAACCACACCCTCAACCACCGCTACATGCCCGGCCTGTCGTACGACCGGCAGAAGCGCGAGATCTGCGGGATGCAGGACGTCATCGAGAAGCAGTACGGCAGACGGCCGACCCTCTTCCGCCCGCCGTACGGCAACTACAACGCCGACACCCTGCGCGCCGCCAAGTCCTGCGGCATCGCGTACGCCCCCCTGTGGAACGAGGAGGTCTTCCCCGACCGCTGGGAGTACCGCGAGTGGGACCGCGACATCCACCCCGGCGACATCGTCCTCAGCCACTTCCGGGGCAAGGGCGACTGGAGGGGGACCATGCCCGACATGGTCCGGCGCTTCATGGATCTGGTGACGGCGAAGGGGTACGCGGTGGCTCGGCTGGAGGACTACCTGTGAGGGCGTCGCGTACGGGGGGTGCGGGTGCGGGTGCGCGTGTGGGGGGTGAGGGTCTCCGGGTGGGGCGCGTGGGTGCTCGTGCGGGGGGTGGGGGTCTTCGGGCGGGGGTCGGGGGTGGCCGTGCGCGGGGTGGGAGTGTCCGTGCGGGGGTCGTGGGGCTGCTGGTGATGTTGGTTCTCGCCGGGTGCGGTCAGTTCGCCGCTCCGGTGGGAGGGGCGGGAGGTTCGGGAGGGCCGGGGGAGGGCCCGGGGGAGCGGGATGAGGGGAAGCCGGTGGGGGATGCCTCCGCCCGGGTGGAGGAGGCTCATCGGCGCTGGGGGCTGGACGAGCCGCTCGCCCCGGCTCCGAAGGTGCCCGACCGTCCGTCCATCCCGCGTGCCGCGGCCCCGGGGCTGGCGCCGGTCGTCGACCGCGTCCCCACCCGCGACAAGGTCGTCTTCCTGACGTACGACGACGGCGCCGAGCGGGACCCGCACTTCGCCGACCTCGTCCGCGAACTGCGGCTGCCGGTCACCCTGTTCCTCACGGACACGGTCGCCGGGCCGGGGTACGCCCACTTCGCCCGACTCCGGTCGGTCGGTGCGAGCGTCCAGAACCACACCCTCGACCACACCTCTCTGCGTGGCCTGCCGTACGCCGGGCAACGTGCCGAGATCTGCGGTCAGCAGCACAAGCTCAAGCAGCGGTTCGGTATCCGCGCGACCCTGTTCCGGCCGCCCTACGGCACCTACGACGACACCACGCTTCGTGCCGCCGCCGACTGCGGTGTGTCCGCCGTCGTGCTGTGGCGGGCCTCCCTGCGGCCCGACGGTCTGCGGCCCCATGCTTCGCGGCCCGAGGGCCGGCGCCACGAGTCCGGCACCCGCCTCCGTCCCGGCGACATCATCCTGGCCCACTTCGGGGGCCCCGAGCAGTTGCACGGCCCCTCACCGACCGAGCTGACGACACGGCTCCTCCGCCGCATCCAGGGGGAGGGGCTGACGGTGGGGAGACTGGAGGACTACCTCTGAGGGTGGGGGCGCGGGGATGTCTTTCTCGCCCCCGCCGCCCCTACCCGTCCCATCCCAAGGGGCTGCCGCCCCTTCGACCTCGCCAAGGGGGCTGCGCCCCCTGGACCCCGACAGGGGGTGGGTGTCGGGGTTGTTGGGGGACTGCGAGTTGTGTGTGGCTGGTCGCGCACTTCCCCGCGCCCCTGAAGGGGCGCGGCTCCAGCCCGGAGCAGCACCCATCAGCCCGGCCAGGCTCTCCAGCCCCGTGCCAGGTCTCTCCAGTCCCGCGCCAGCCTCTCTGCTCCCGCGCCAAGCCCCGACTCTGCGCCGAGCCTTTGCAGCCCCGGCCGGGCACCCTCAGCCTGTCCGGCGTTTGAGGACGAGGCCGAAGGCCGATCCCACAGCAACCCCCACCCACCCGCAGACAACCCACCCACCCCCAGGGGGTCCAGGCGGAGCCCCGGCGGTGGCGGCCACCCTCGGCCGCCAACAGCCCGGGGGCACCCCCGGACGCCGCGCCGCGCCGCAGGCAATTGGCACTCCGCTTGACCGAGTGCTAATCGCGGTCATAGTCTCAGGTCTGGCACTCCCCCCTGGAGAGTGCCAACAACGCGACGGGCAGGTCCGGCACCCGCGACGACGGATCGACCTGGTCGCCACCTCAGACAGTTAACCCCGTGAGATCTCCGAAGGGGGAGGTCGGATCGTGACGACCGCCAGCTCCAAGGTTGCCATCAAGCCGCTCGAGGACCGCATTGTGGTCCAGCCGCTGGACGCCGAGCAGACCACGGCCTCTGGCCTGGTCATCCCGGACACCGCGAAGGAGAAGCCCCAGGAGGGCGTCGTCCTCGCCGTGGGCCCGGGCCGCTTCGAGAACGGCGAGCGCCTGCCGCTCGACGTCAAGACCGGCGACATCGTGCTGTACAGCAAGTACGGCGGCACCGAGGTGAAGTACAGCGGCGAGGAATACCTCGTCCTCTCGGCCCGCGACGTGCTCGCGATCATCGAGAAGTAGGGGGGTCTGGGGGTCACCCCCAGAAACCCGGCACTTCGAAGCACATTGCTTTCAGCTGCGCCCCTGGCTCCCCGCGACCATCAATCAGCCGGGCGCCCGGGGCGCAGTTCGTTCACCCATAGCACCCACAGCACCTCTAGATTCCCGAGAGGGCCAACGCTCCCATGGCGAAGATCCTGAAGTTCGACGAGGACGCCCGTCGCGCCCTCGAGCGCGGCGTCAACAAGCTTGCCGACACGGTCAAGGTGACGATCGGCCCCAAGGGCCGCAACGTCGTCATCGACAAGAAGTTCGGCGCCCCCACCATCACCAACGACGGTGTCACCATCGCCCGCGAGGTCGAGGTCGAGGACCCGTACGAGAACCTCGGTGCCCAGCTGGTGAAGGAGGTGGCGACCAAGACCAACGACATCGCTGGTGACGGTACGACCACCGCCACCGTGCTGGCCCAGGCGCTCGTCCGCGAGGGCCTGAAGAACGTCGCCGCGGGTGCCTCCCCGGCCGCCCTGAAGAAGGGCATCGACGCCGCCGTCGCCGCGGTCTCCGAGGAACTCCTCGCGACCGCCCGCCCGATCGACGAGAAGTCCGACATCGCCGCCGTCGCCGGGCTGTCCGCCCAGGACCAGCAGGTCGGCGAGCTCATCGCCGAGGCGATGGACAAGGTCGGCAAGGACGGTGTCATCACCGTCGAGGAGTCCAACACCTTCGGTCTGGAGCTGGACTTCACCGAGGGCATGGCCTTCGACAAGGGCTACCTGTCGCCGTACATGGTGTCCGACCAGGAGCGTATGGAGGCCGTCCTCGACGACCCGTACATCCTGATCCACCAGGGCAAGATCTCCTCGATCCAGGACCTGCTGCCGCTGCTGGAGAAGGTCATCCAGACCAACTCCTCCAAGCCGCTGCTGATCATCGCCGAGGACGTCGAGGGCGAGGCCCTGTCGACCCTGGTCGTCAACAAGATCCGCGGCACCTTCAACGCGGTCGCGGTCAAGGCCCCCGGCTTCGGCGACCGCCGCAAGGCGATGCTCGGCGACATGGCCACCCTGACCGGCGGCACCGTTGTCGCCGAGGAGGTCGGCCTCAAGCTCGACCAGATCGGCCTGGACGTGCTGGGCACCGCCCGTCGCGTCACGGTCACCAAGGACGACACCACCATCGTCGACGGCGGTGGCAAGTCCGAGGACGTCACCGGTCGCGTCGCCCAGATCAAGGCCGAGATCGAGACCACGGACTCCGACTGGGACCGCGAGAAGCTCCAGGAGCGCCTCGCGAAGCTGGCCGGCGGCGTGTGCGTGATCAAGGTCGGCGCCGCCACCGAGGTGGAGCTGAAGGAGAAGAAGCACCGTCTGGAGGACGCCATCTCCGCGACCCGCGCCGCGGTCGAGGAGGGCATCGTCTCCGGTGGCGGCTCCGCGCTCGTCCACGCCGTCAAGGTCCTGGAGGGCAACCTCGGCAAGGAGGGCGACGAGGCCACCGGTGTCGCCGTCGTCCGCAAGGCCGCCGTCGAGCCGCTGCGCTGGATCGCCGAGAACGCCGGCCTGGAGGGCTACGTCATCACCTCGAAGGTCGCCGAGCTCGACAAGGGTCAGGGCTTCAACGCCGCCACCGGCGAGTACGGCGACCTGGTCAAGGCCGGCGTCATCGACCCGGTCAAGGTCACCCGCTCCGCCCTGGAGAACGCCGCCTCCATCGCCTCCCTCCTCCTCACGACCGAGACCCTGGTCGTCGAGAAGAAGGAAGAGGAGGAGCCGGCCGCCGCGGGCCACGGTCACGGGCACGCCCACTGACGTACGTCGGTAAGTCGCACTGAGGTCCGGTACCCCTCGGGGTACCGGACCTCAGCGCTGTCCGGTCCGCTCGTCCTAGGTCTCCAGCGCGTCGAGCGCACCGAGCTGCGCCATCAGCCCCAGCCGGTCGTACTGCCACCAGCCCTCGACGATCTTCCCGTCCGGAGTGAACCGGAAGACGGTCGTGCCGGTCATGGAGGCATTCCTCCCGGTCGCCGCGATTCCCAGGAACTCACCCTTGTGGGTTCCGTTCCAGCTCCACCGGGTGCACACCCGGTCGCCCTCGGCGATCTGGTCCTCGATGGTGAACGTGAAGTCGAAGGCCTTGCGCCACATCTCCATCTCGCGCCGGATGTTGTCCAGCCCGAGGGTGTCCTGCTCGTTGGCCGGGTCGTGGTCGTGGTAGTTCTCCACGATCAGGTCGTTCAGCGGCGGCAGTTCACCCTTGGCGCCGATCGCTTCGAAGGCCTTGCGCGCATTGGTGGCGTACAACTGCTCGTCCCGCACGACGTCCAGGTCCGTGAACTTCGGCATCTCGTCGCAGAGTGCCACCATCTCCTGGAAGATCCGGTCGGTCTCCGGAAGGTTCGAGTTCCGCATAGCCTCCTCGTACGACG
The DNA here is from genome assembly GCF_053591955.1 of Streptomyces sp. NPDC002845. Classification (NCBI taxonomy): domain Bacteria; kingdom Bacillati; phylum Actinomycetota; class Actinomycetes; order Kitasatosporales; family Streptomycetaceae; genus Streptomyces; species Streptomyces sp. NPDC002845. Next base: position 64,183 of record NZ_JBSFUU010000001.1, read on the forward strand.
GGAACTCCACGATCTCGACGAAGTGCGACGCGTCGGACCGGTCCTTGCCGATGATGTTGTGCGTCGCGGTCCGCTTGCCCCTGGTCTGTTCCACCCAGGTGTCCATCAGCTGGTTCATCTCGTCGAACCGGCTGGTCTTGCAGTCGATGAGCTGTACGAATGTCATGACGCCGCCTCCCGGCCCCCCTGGGTTCCGGTTGTCACGCCCATTTTCCCACTGGGGACGCGGCGTCACCTCTCCTGATGTATCTCTATGTATCTCTCGACGCCGGGCGCCTACTGAGGCCCGTACTTCCGCCCCGTCCGCGATGAGACCCCGCCCAGCAGCCCTCGCGGCACCACCTTCACCACACCCATCAGCGCCTTGTACCGGGGGTCCGGGACGGACACCGCCTTGCCGCGGGCCAGGTCGGTGAGGGCCGCCGTGACCAGCTTGTCGGCGTCGAGCCACATCCAGCCCGGGATGTTGTCGGTGCCCATCCCGGCCCGCTGGTGGAACTCGGTGCGGACGAATCCGGGGCACAGGGCCATCAGCCGTACGCCGGTGCCGGCCAGGTCCCGCGCCGCGCCCTGCGTGAACTGCACGACCCACGCCTTCGACGCCCCGTACGTACCCCGCGGCACGAACGCGGCCACCGAGGCGACGTTCACGACCCCGCCCCGGCCGCGCTCCCGCATGCCCTCGGTCGCCGCCGAGGTCAGCCGGAGCACCGCCTCACAGTGCACCTTGAGCATCTTCAGTTCGTCGGCCATCGGCACGTCGAGATAGCGGCCCTTGTTGCCGAAGCCCGCGTTGTTGACCAGCAGGTCGACGGGGTTCTTGCGGTCGGCGAGCCGGTCGGCCACCGCCTCGATGCCCTTGTCGGTCGCCAGGTCGGCCGTCAGCACCTCCGCCTCGATCCCGTGCCGGTCGTGCAACTCCGTGGCCTGCTCACGCAGCCGCTTGGTGTCGCGCGCCACCAGGACGAGGTTGTGGCCGTCAGCCGCCAGCCGCCGCGCGAAGGCCGCACCGATGCCCGCGGTCGATCCCGTAATCAGAGCCGTTGTCATGGCCCAAGATTAGTGACCCCGGCTGTGCGCTTTCGCCCGCCCATGGGCCTCGTGGCCCGCGGGTATGCCGGCCCGCTGCCCCTTCTCGACCACCACGAACTGGCCCATCATCCCCCTGTCTTCGTGGTACAGCAGATGACAGTGGTACATGTACGGCGTGTCCGGATCCGCCGGACCGTCGAAGCGCAGAGCCACCCGCATGGTCGTGCCGTCGGGTATGAACACCGTGTCCTTGGGGCCGCGCAGGGCGGGCGGGGGTGTCTCCCCGTTCACGTCCAGGACGCGGAACTGCACGTCGTGCACATGGAAGTTGTGCGGCATGCCGTTGTTGTTGCGGACCGTCCACACCTCCGTCGTTCCCCGCGTGACCGTCTCGTCGACGCGGTCCATGGCCATCGCGCGGCCGTTGATCCCGGACCTCTTCAGGTCGAAGTGCCGTCCGCGCACGGCGTCCGCCCCGTCCGGTGTCTCCGACTCGACCAGCTCGGACGGCAGTTCGGGAGAGGAGCGCAGGCGCTGCGCGGCCCGCAGTTCCAGCACGTCGAAGGAGTCGTCGCCCCCACTGAACCGCCGCTGCCAGGCGTCCCCGTAGTTGTCCTGCGGGAAGCTGCGCAGCGTCACGCGCTCGCCCGCCCGCATCCGTACGACGATCTCGGCCCGCTCGCCCGGCGACAACTGGATCCGGTCCATGGCCGCCGGCCGCTCCAGCAGGCCGCCGTCCGTCGCTATCAGTGAGAAGTCGCGGTCGTCCGGGAATCCGAAGGCGTAGGTGCGTGCCGTCGAGGCGTTGAGCAGCCGCAGCCGGACGAGTTCGTCACCGACCTCCCGGTACGGGTTCAGCGTGCCGTTGACCATGGTGCGGTCACCGAGGAAGCCGACGTTCTGCATGATCCCGCGGCCGTGGTCGAACCGGGCGCCGTCGAAGCGGACGTCCTGGACTATGACGGGGAGGTCGTCGACGCCGTACCTCTTCGGCAGGGCGAGCCCCGCCGACTTCTCGTCGTCTATGAGGAACATGCCGGCCAGACCCCGCTGCACATGGCGCTCGGTCGCGCCGTGCGGATGCGGGTGGTACCAGAGCGTCGCCGCCGGCTGGTCCACCGTCCAGCGCGGACTCCAGGAGGCGCCCGGCGCGATCATCTGGTGCGGGCCGCCGTCCATCCGCGCGGGCAGGTGCATGCCGTGCCAGTGCACGGTGGAGGCCTCACCGAGCCCGTTGTGGACGCGCACGCGGACTTTCTCACCGCGCTCCGCACGCAGCGTCGGGCCGAGGTACGTGCCGTTGAAACCCCAGGTCGGCGTCTTCCGCCCGGCCTCGAACTCCGTCCCGCCCGCCCGCATGCGCAGGTCGAAGACGCGCGTGCCGTCCTGGTCGACGGACGACTTCGCGAGCGGCGGTATCGCCAGCGCGTTGTCGAACGACGCCTTGCCGACCGTGCTGACATCGGCGCCCGTCCACAGCCACGCGAACAGGCCGCCGACCGCCACCGCGGCGACGGTGACGACCGAACCGAGAACGATGAGAACCCGCTTGAGCCGAGACATGCTTCGAGCGTCCCCGCCCGCGGACCTGTGATCATCCGGGATCGTCCCTGGCCGGCCCCTGATCCAACCCCCGTCCGTTTCCCGGGGTTTCCCCCTAGGAGCCGTGCGGGGCCCGAACTCCGGGCACCGCCGGCGCTACTCGCCCGCCTCGCCGCTCCCGCCGTACTTCGCCACGTGCTCCTCCGCGGCCTTCCGCGACTCCGGATGCAGCGCGTCCCCCGCCGCCAGCAGCCGGGGCAGGAGTTCCCTTTCCGTGGTGACGGCGCGGAACTGCAGGGCCACCGTGACGTCGTGGGCCGGGCGGTGGACGATCTCGATGGAGTCTCCCGCCCGGACCTCGCCCGGCTCGATGACCCGGAGGTACGCGCCGGGCGCGCCCTGCCGCGTGAAGCGCTTGACCCAGCCCCGTTCGCCCAGGTGCTCCTGGAAGGTCAGGCAGGGGATGCGGCCACAGGTGACCTCCAGGACCACCTCGGGACCGATCCGCCAGCGCTCGCCGATCAGCGCGCCGGAGACGTCCAGACCCTCGGTGGTGAGGTTCTCGCCGAACATGCCGTTGCGCAGCGTCCGGCCCAACTCGCCTTCCCAGCCGTCGAGATCCTCGCGAGCGACCGCGTACACCGCCTGGTCGTCGCCGCCGTGGTGGCGCGTATGACAGACCGCGTCCCCGGCCACTCCGCCGGCGCCGACTCCCTTCGGGCCAGGCGCGGCGATCCGTAGCGGTCCGCCCACCGGCTGCTTGTCGATTCCTGTCACGCCCTCCGGCTGGTCCGTGTATCTGACGGCCTTGGGGCGCCCCACGTTCAGGGAAAGAAGCTTCATGACGGCACGCTAAGCGACGGACAGTCAAAGCGTCCACGCGATATTCCGCAGCGCATCCAAGGGTCACTTATGCTCTGAGGGTGATCGAGGCCCGTCATCTCCGCGTCCTGCGCGCCGTCGCCACCACCGGTTCCTTCTCGGCGGCGGGACGCGAACTGGGCTGCACACAGCCCGCGGTCAGCCAGCAGATGAAGGCGCTGGAGGCGTCCGTGGGCACGCCGCTGCTGGTCCGCACCGGTCGCGAGATGCGGCTGACGCAGGCAGGAGAGGCGCTGGTCCGGCACGCGGCCGCGATCCTCGCCGGGCTGACCGCGGCCGAGGAGGAGGTCGCCGCGATCGCGGGCCTGCGGGCCGGGCGCGTCCGCCTCGTCTCCTTCCCCAGCGGTAGCTCCACCCTCGTCCCCACCGCCCTCGCCGCCCTGCGCGCCGCGCACCCCGGCACCCGGGTCTCCCTGGAGGAGGCCGAGCCGCCGAAGTCCGTGCAGATGCTGCGCGACGGCGACTGCGACATCGCGCTCGCGTTCCGGTACGAGGGCGCCGCGGGCGTCGAGGAGTGGGACGACCTGGTCGTACGCCCCCTGCTCACCGACCGGCTCGTCGGCCTCGTACCCGAAGGGCACCGGCTGGCCCGTACGGAGTCCGTCGCCATCGGCGAACTCGCCGGGGAACCGTGGATCGCGGGCTGCCCGCGCTGTCGCGGACAGCTGGTCCAGGTGTGCGCGAGCGCCGGGTTCACGCCCCGCATCGACTTCGCGACCGACGACTACCCGGCGGTGGTCGGCCTGGTGGGCGCCGGCCTCGGGGTCGCGGTCCTGCCGGAGCTGGCCATCGAGTCGGTGCGTGCGAAGGGGGTGCGCACGGTGACGGTCGAGCCCCTCGTACGCCGGGAGATCGTGGCGCTCACCCTGCCGGACCTGGCACACGTGCCCGCGGTGGCGGCGACGCTGGAACAACTCGCCGGGGCTGCCGCCCGGTAGGCGCACCCGGAGGGGATGCCTGTGACGGAGGCACGGGTACGCGCGCGTGGGGCGGAAGCAGAGGCACACGCGCGTGTGCCCGGCCATGCGGTCAGCGGTCACATGTCCTGTGCGCCGGCGTGCGGACAGGACATGTGACCGCTGATGCAGAAACGTTCCTTCAGGTGTTCGAGGCGGTGTCGCTCCCCGTGGCGGACGCCGACACCAGTCGGTGGCGCGCCCGGCCCATCAGTTCTTCGCGCTCGTCCTCGGTCAGCCCGCCCCACACGCCGTACGGCTCGCGCACCGCCAGGGCGTGGGCCGCGCACTCTGCGCGGACCGGGCATCTCATGCAGACCTCTTTGGCCGAGTTCTCACGTGCGCTCCGTGCCGCACCGCGCTCACCCTCCGGGTGGAAGAAGAGCGAGCTGTCGACGCCGCGGCAGGCCGCGAGGAGCTGCCAGTCCCACAGGTCCGCGTTCGGGCCGGGAAGGCGGGAGAAATCTGCCATTACGTGTCCCCTTGTTGCCGTTCTGGGCGGAGATGGTGGCCATGACCGTACATCTGCGATCTAAGGAGATGAAAATATGACTCATTGCGAATCTAGTCACAGACACCAGCAAAAGGGAAGGAAAGGGTCCGAATGGGGCATGGCTTGTGATGAAACGTTGAGGGTCCGTTGCGCATGTCTGCACCGTGTCCGCCCCCTCACGTAGAGTGCCGAAGGTGGCCGGCCGCCCCGTAACTCTTTCGAGTGACCGTCGTTGAGAGTGCCGAGGCGGTTGAAGGAACAAGCGCTCGGGCAGGCGTCAGTGTTCGCTTGCGAGTGTCGACCGCACAGGTGACGATTCGTACCAGCCTGGAGGCTCAAGGTGACGCGCATCAGCTGCGGAGGGCGGCCATGACATCCGTCCTCGTCTGCGACGACTCCCCGCTTGCCCGAGAGGCGCTCCGCCGCGCGGTCGCGACCGTGCCCGGCGTCGAGCGCGTGACGACGGCGGCCAACGGCGAGGAAGTCCTCCGCCGCTGGGGTGCCGACCGCTCGGACCTGATTCTGATGGACGTACGCATGCCCGGACTGGGCGGCGTCGAGACCGTACGACGGCTGCTGTCCGCCGACCCCGGTGCGCGGATCATCATGCTCACCGTCGCCGAGGACCTGGACGGGGTGGCGCTCGCGGTCGCCGCCGGTGCCCGGGGCTATCTGCACAAGGACGCCTCGCGTGCCGAACTGCGTGCCACGGTCACCCAGGCGCTCGCCGACCCGACCTGGCGGCTCGCCCCGCGCCGGCTGCGTTCGGCCGAGATGGGGGCCGCGCCGACCCTCACCGCCCGTGAGATCCAGGTCCTCGAAGGCATGAGCCACGGCCGCTCCAACGCGGAGATCGGCCGCGAGCTGTTCCTCTCGGAGGACACCGTCAAGACCCACGCCCGGCGGCTCTTCAAGAAGCTCGGCGCCTCGGACCGCGCGCACGCCGTGGCGCTCGGCTTCCGCTGGGGTCTGGTTCGCTAAGTGAGCCGTAGCGACCCCGGGGAAGTCCGGACACGCACCGGCGGCGACACGAGCCTCCCCCACTCTCGGCTTCGCCCGAGCGGGAGGTACCCCCATCGCGGCGGGCGCGGGAACGCACCGGCGCTTCCCCGGACCCGCTCGGCGGGGGTGCGGAAATCCCCGTCTACCGCAAGGTGGGTGGGGGTGGCAAACGGGCCCGTGGGGTGCCCGCTGCTCGTTTCGCCGCGGATGCCGCATCCTTGGAGGTGTGGAGTTCCTCGGGGACGAGTCGGTCGAGCGGGAGGGGAGGGCGCAGGAGATGAGTTCCGGCGCACCTGCTCATAACGCTTCGGTGCACAACAACGGGCGCGGTGCCACGGATCGGACGGCCGCAAGGCACCATGGACCGATGCGTGACGACGAGACGACGGTGATCGGTGCGCTCGTCCATCGCGCCGTAGACGGAGACGAACAGGCCACGCACGACCTGCTCGCCCATGTCCACCCCCTCGCGTTGCGCTACTGCCGCACCCGTCTGTCCCGGCTTCCGGGTGACGCGCGGCACTTCGTGGAGGACCTGGCGCAGGAGGTCTGTGTGGCCGTCCTCCTCGCGCTGCCGCGCTACAAGGACACCGGGCGCCCCTTCGAGGCGTTCGTCTTCGCCATCGCCGCGCACAAGGTCGCCGACCTGCAGCGCGCCGCGATGCGTCACCCCGGGTCGACGGCCGTGCCCTCGGACGAGATGCCCGAACGGCCCGACGACTCCCTCGGCCCCGAGGAACGCGCTCTGCTCAGCAGCGACGCCGAATGGGCCAAGAAGCTCCTGGCCAACCTTCCCGAGAACCAGCGCGAGCTGTTGCTGCTGCGGATCGCGGTAGGGCTGACGGCCGAGGAGACCGGTCAGATGTTGGGGATGTCACCCGGGGCGGTGCGAGTGGCGCAGCACCGGGCGCTGAGCCGGCTGCGGGCGCTGGCCGAGCAGTAGGGGGCCGGCCTTCCGGCCCCTGATGAACAGGAGACTCCGGCCCCCGGATGAACAGGCGACTCGCCCACTCCGTACGAACATACGAAGCCCGGGGTCACCTCGAACCGTGGAATGAGAGAGCCATGCTTCCCGTTAGCATGGACATCCGCACCGATCAAGGCCATTTGGGGAAGGTGTCATGACTGCCAACGTCGACGGAGTGCCCGGAAAATTCGCGACACTCGGGCTGACCTACGACGACGTGCTGCTGCTGCCGGGCGCATCCGATGTGCTGCCGGGCGCGGTCGACACCTCGTCCCGTGTGTCGCGCAATGTGCGCGTGAACATCCCGCTGCTCTCGGCGGCGATGGACAAGGTGACCGAGGCGCGCATGGCGATCGCCATGGCCCGGCAGGGCGGTGTCGGTGTGCTGCACCGCAACCTCTCCGTCGAGGACCAGGTCAACCAGGTCGACCTGGTGAAGCGCTCCGAGTCCGGCATGGTGACCGACCCCATCACGGTGAACCCGGACGCGACGCTGGCCGACGCCGACGCCCTGTGCGGCAAGTTCCGCATCAGCGGTGTCCCGGTCACCGACGCGGCCGGCAAGCTCCTCGGCATCGTCACCAACCGTGACATGGCCTTCGAGACCGACCGCTCGCGCCAGGTCCGCGAAGTCATGACGCCGATGCCTCTGGTCACCGGCAAGGTCGGCATCTCCGGCCACGACGCCATGGAGCTGCTGCGCCGCCACAAGATCGAGAAGCTTCCGCTGGTCGACGACGCGGGCGTCCTCAAGGGCCTCATCACGGTCAAGGACTTCGTGAAGGCGGAGAAGTACCCGTACGCCGCGAAGGACGCCGAGGGGCGGCTGCTCGTGGGTGCCGCCGTCGGCGCCAGCCCCGAGGCGCTGGAGCGGGCTCAGGGCCTGGCCGAGGCCGGTGTGGACTTCCTGGTCGTCGACACCTCGCACGGGCACAACAGCAACGCCCTCAACTGGATGGCGAAGATCAAGTCGAGCGTGGACGTCGACGTGATCGGCGGCAACGTCGCCACGCGCGACGGAGCCCAGGCGCTGATCGACGCCGGTGTCGACGGCATCAAGGTGGGTGTGGGCCCCGGCTCCATCTGCACCACCCGGGTGGTCGCAGGCATCGGTGTCCCGCAGGTCACCGCCATCTATGAGGCGGCCCTCGCGGCCCGCGCCGCGAGTGTGCCGGTGATCGGTGACGGCGGCCTGCAGTACTCCGGCGACATCGGCAAGGCGCTGGCCGCCGGTGCCGACACGGTGATGCTCGGCAGCCTCCTCGCGGGCTGTGAGGAGTCGCCCGGTGAGCTGCTCTTCATCAACGGCAAGCAGTTCAAGTCGTACCGCGGGATGGGCTCCCTCGGCGCCATGCAGTCCCGGGGACAGGGCAGGTCGTACTCCAAGGACCGCTACTTCCAGGCCGAGGTGGCCTCCGACGACAAGCTCGTGCCCGAGGGGATCGAGGGCCAGGTGCCCTACCGCGGCCCGCTGGCCAACGTGCTGCACCAGCTCGTCGGCGGTCTGCGCCAGACCATGGGCTACGTCGGCGCCGCCACCATCTCCGAGATGGAGTCCAAGGGCCGCTTCGTCCGCATCACCTCGGCCGGCCTCAAGGAGAGCCACCCGCACGACATCCAGATGACGGTCGAGGCTCCGAACTACAGCCGTAACCGGTAGCCGTACGGTGCGGTGAGCGTGTCGTAAGCGGCATCCACGCGCGCGCGTGGCGCACGCCGATGTGTCGTCGAGGGCGGTCCCGGAGCAACCGGGGCCGCCCTTGTCACAGGTGTCGGGGATACTGGAAGACGCTGAAACGCAGCAGAGGGAAAGGCCACACACGTGACTGAGATCGAGATCGGGCGCGGCAAGCGCGGCCGCCGGGCGTACGCCTTCGACGACATCGCCGTCGTACCGAGCCGCCGTACCCGTGACCCGAAGGAGGTCTCGATCGCCTGGCAGATCGACGCCTACCGGTTCGAGCTGCCCTTCCTCGCCGCCCCCATGGACTCGGTCGTCTCCCCGGCCACCGCGATCCGCATCGGTGAGCTCGGCGGGCTCGGCGTGCTGAACCTCGAAGGACTGTGGACGCGCTACGAGGACCCGCAGCCCCTGCTCGACGAGATCGCCGAGCTGGACGCGGACGACGCGACCCGCCGCCTCCAGGAGATCTACGCGGCTCCCATCAAGGAGGAGCTGATCGGGCAGCGCCTCAAGGAGGTGCGCGACTCCGGTGTCGTCACCGCGGCGGCGCTCTCGCCGCAGCGCACGGCGCAGTTCTCCAAGGCCGTCGTGGACGCGGGCGTCGACATCTTCGTCATCCGCGGTACGACGGTGTCGGCGGAGCACGTCTCGGGGGCCTCCGAGCCGCTGAACCTGAAGCAGTTCATCTACGAGCTGGACGTCCCGGTGATCGTCGGCGGCTGCGCCACGTACACCGCGGCCCTGCACCTGATGCGCACGGGCGCGGCCGGTGTCCTCGTCGGCTTCGGCGGCGGCGCGGCGCACACCACGCGCAACGTGCTGGGCATCCAGGTCCCGATGGCCACCGCGGTCGCCGATGTGGCCGCCGCCCGCCGGGACTACATGGACGAGTCCGGCGGCCGGTATGTGCACGTCATCGCCGACGGCGGGGTCGGCTGGTCCGGTGACCTCCCGAAGGCGATCGCCTGCGGCGCCGACGCCGTGATGATGGGCTCCCCGCTGGCCCGCGCCACGGACGCGCCCGGCAAGGGCCACCACTGGGGCATGGAGGCCGTCAATGAGGAACTGCCGCGCGGCAAGAAGGTCGGCCTCGGCACCGTCGGCACCATCGAGGAGGTCCTCACCGGCCCCTCGCACACCCCGGACGGCTCCATGAACTTCTTCGGTGCCCTCCGCCGCGCCATGGCCACCACCGGCTACAGCGAGCTCAAGGAGTTCCAGCGCGTCGAGGTGACGGTGGCGGACTCGCAGCACAAGAGGTAGGCCGTACGGCGTCAGAAGGCCCGGACCTGCGCGGTCCGGGCCTTTGGCGTCCCCAAGTGGCCCTGGTGGGGCGCGTTTTACGGCGGGGGGCGCATGGTTGCGTTCGGGGCGAATGCGCGTGGGAGGGCCGTGCCGAGGCGATAGTGTCCGTTTCCGGCGACCCAGTTCTCTGGGGTGCCCCCTTCCAAGGACATCGTTCCGGACCCCGGCCGTCGGGGCCCGGCCCGAGTTCCAACGGACCGCCTGACCGGGTCATCGGGCGGCGTCGTGGAAGGGGGCGCCCATGGGACGCCACCGCAGGCCCACCCGCTGGGATCGCATTCGGCTTCGGCTGGTGAAGTTCCGGAGGAGGTGGATCTTGCGGATTTTCGGATGGTGAGCGGCCACCCCTACAAGAACTAGGGGTGGACACTCCGTGAACCATCCAGGAGCCTGCCGCAGTACCCGCTGCGGTGGGCTCCACCTTTTTGTACGGTACCGGATCCGCCGTTGGGCGGCATGGTTCCGGAGGAGGTGGATCTTGCGGATTTTCGGATGGTGAGCGGCCGCCCCCAAGGAGACTAGGGTGGACACTCCGTGAACCATCCAGGAGCCTGCCGCAGTAGCCCCTGCGGTGGGCTCCACCTGCCCGTACGGTAGCGGCGGACCCGCCCCGCACGCCACCAGCCCCAGAGGCACGGACACCCGCACGCGCCCCTTTCACAACCGATGCGCCGCCCCCGTCGGCGTGGCCCCCCGCGTGTCCAGCAGCAGCTGGGCCTTCACGGACAGGCCCTGGAGGTCGTACGTGTGGTGCTGCTGGAGCAGGATCGTCAGGTCGGCGTCGGCTGCGGCCTCGTAGAGGGAGTCGGCGCGGGGGACGGGCCGGTCGAGGACGCTCCAGGCGGGGACGTGCGGGTCGTGGTAGCTGACGGCGGCGCCGAGTTCCATCAGGCGCAGGGCGATCTCGTGGGCCGGGGTGCCCTGTTGGTCGGAGACGTCGGGCTTGTAGGTGACGCCGAGGAGGAGCACGCGCGCGCCGCGGGCCGATTTGCCGTGCTCGTTGAGGAGTGTGGTGGCGCGCTGGACGACGTACTGGGGCATGCGGTGGTTGACCTGCTGGGCCAGTTCGACCATCCGGAGGGAGCGGGTCGAGCGGCCCGCCAGGTCCTGGGGGACGGCGTGGCCGCCGACGCCGGGGCCCGGGCGGAAGGCCTGGAAGCCGAACGGCTTGGTCTCGGCGCAGCGGATGACGTCCCACAGGTCGACGCCCAAGTCGTGGCAGAGGACGGCCATTTCGTTGACGAGGGCGATGTTGACGTGCCGGTAGTTGGTCTCCAGGAGCTGCACTGTTTCCGCTTCGCGTGGTCCACGCGCGCGTACCACCTTGTCGGTGAGCCGCCCGTAGAAGGCGGCGGCCGACTCGGTGCAGGCGGGGGTGAGGCCGCCGATGACCTTGGGGGTGTTGGCGGGGCCGAAGTCGCGGTTGCCGGGGTCGACGCGGCTGGGGGAGTAGGCGAGGTGGAAGTCGCGGCCCGCGCGCAGTCCGGAGCCCTCTTCGAGGAGGGGGCGCAGGAACTGCTCGGTGGTGCCGGGGTGTACCGGGGATTCCAGGATCACCGTGGTGTGCGGGCGCAGTCGGGCGGCCAGGGTGCGGGCGGCGGCCTCTACCTGGGCGAGGTCGGGGGTGCCGTCGGTGCCGCGCGGGGTGGGGGCGCAGATCACCGCCGTGCGGACGCGGCCGAGTTCGGCGGGGCTGGTGGTGGGCCTAAAGCCCTGGAAGAGCATGCGGCGGAGCTCGGCCGGGGTGAGGGAACCGCCTTCGGGGCCGGTCCTGTATCCGAGCGTGGGAATGCCGGCGGCCGCGGCGGCCTGGGCCAGCGGCAGGCCGAGCTGGCCGAGTCCGATGACGGCGAGATCTGCGGGCATGGCGTGGGCCGTCCTTCCCAGTAGCCGAAGCGGGACAGGTGCGCAAGCCCTGTGGACAGGATGGGCGAGCGCAATGTCAGACTAGGAGTAAATATGACCGATATGCGGGATTGGGTGGCTGTATTTCTCCGCGCGTCCCGGAGAGTTGTCCACAGGCTGGGGGCGACTGGTGGCCGAAGTCGGGCAAGACGATCAGAATTCTGGGCATGAGGGATGTAAGCCGACCTTCGCCGTGACAGGTGGGGCCAGCGCGACCGACAGCGGGAGGCAGCGGTGAGGACAGCGGCACTGGGGCCGGCGCAGCGCGCCGAGTCACTGGCATCAATGGCCGAGCGCGAGCTGGACGTGCTGGTCGTGGGCGCGGGCGTGGTCGGCGCGGGCACCGCGCTGGACGCCGCGACACGCGGCCTGTCCACGGGGCTGGTCGAGGCCCGTGACTGGGCGTCGGGCACGTCCAGCAGATCCAGCAAGCTGATCCACGGCGGCCTGCGCTATCTGGAGATGCTCGACTTCGCCCTCGTACGCGAGGCGTTGAAGGAACGCGGACTGCTCCTGGAACGGCTGGCGCCCCATCTCGTGAAACCCGTGCCGTTCCTCTACCCGTTGCAGCACCAGGGCTGGGAGCGGCTGTACGCGGGATCGGGCGTCGCCCTCTACGACACGATGTCGATGGTCCGGGGGCATGGCCGCGGCCTGCCCGTGCACCGCCATCTGACACGCCGTCGCGCCCTGCTGGTCGCCCCCTGCCTGAAGAAGGACTCGCTGGTCGGCGCCCTCCAGTACTACGACGCCCAGATGGACGACGCCCGCTATGTGGCCACCCTGGTGCGCACGGCCGCGTCGTACGGCGCGAAAGTCGCCAACCGCGCGCGCGTGACGGGCTTCCTGCGCGAGGGCGAACGCGTTGTCGGTGCCAGGGTGCAGGATGTGGAAGCGGGCGGGGAGTACGAGATCCACGCCAAGCAGGTCGTCAATGCCACCGGGGTGTGGACCGACGACACCCAGGCGATGGTGGGCGAGAGGGGGCAGTTCCACGTACGGGCGTCCAAGGGCATCCATCTGGTCGTACCGAAGGACCGGATCCACTCGACGACCGGGCTGATCCTGCGCACCGAGAAGTCCGTGCTGTTCGTGATCCCGTGGGGGCGACACTGGATCATCGGCACCACGGACACCGTCTGGGACCTCGACAAGGCGCATCCGGCCGCGTCCAGCGCGGACATCGACTATCTGCTGGAGCGCGTGAACTCCGTGCTGGCGGTGCCGCTTTCGCGTGACGACGTGCAGGGCGTGTACGCGGGGCTGCGGCCGCTGCTCGCCGGGGAGTCGGACGCCACCAGCAAGCTGTCGCGCGAGCACACCGTGGCCCATCCGGTGCCGGGGCTCGTGGTCGTGGCGGGCGGCAAGTACACGACGTACCGGGTGATGGCGAAGGACGCGGTGGACGCGGCGGTGCACGGGCTCGACCAGCGGGTCGCCGAGTGCGTGACCGAGGACGTGCCGCTGCTCGGGGCCGAGGGGTACCGGGCGCTGTGGAACGCGCGCGCCCGGATAGCGGCGCGCACCGGGCTCCATGTGGTGCGCGTGGAGCACCTGTTGAACCGGTACGGGGCGCTCGCCGAGGAGCTCCTCGACCTGGTCACGGCCGACCCCTCGCTGGGCGAACCGCTGCAGGGCGCCGACGGCTATCTGCGGGCCGAGGTCGTGTACGCCGCCTCGCACGAGGGCGCGCGACACCTGGACGACGTGCTGACCCGGCGTACGCGGATCTCGATCGAGACGTTCGACCGCGGGACACGCAGCGCCCGTGCGGTGGCGGAGCTGATGGCTCCCGTGCTCGGCTGGGACAAGGAGCACATCGAGCGGGAGGTCGAGCACTACGAGAAGCGGGTGGAGGCGGAACGGGAGTCCCAGCGGCAGCCCGACGATCTGACGGCGGACGCGGCTCGGTTGGGGGCGCCGGACATCGTTCCGCTGTAGAGGGACGGGTGCGGGGACGGGGTCGGGGCCGGGGCGATGGGTCCGGGGTCTGGTGGCTCGGCCGGGCGGGCGGGCGGGTCTGGTCGGGGCTGGTCGGGCCCGGTCGGGTTCGGGGCGTGAGGTGGCCATGGTGCCGGGGTGAGGCGCTGGGGTGAGTCGGACTGGAGCCGGGGCGGGTCCGGTGTCCGGTGGGCTGGTCAGGGTGCGGGTACGGGGGGAGAGTTGGTTGTGATGTCGGGCGGAGCCGGGGTGTGGGGCGGTCGGCATCGGGGTGGGCCCGGGTGAGGAGTGGTCAGGGCGCCGGGGTCAGCCTGGGCGCGAGGCGGTCAGGGCGCCGGGGGAGCCCGGGTGCAGGGCGGCCACGGCATCGGGGTGGGCCCGGGTGCGGGGCTGTCAAGGCGCCGGGGTGACTCGGGGTCGGGTGGCCGTTGCCCGGGAGGGGACGCCTCGGTGTTGGGAGGTTCTGGGCCCGGGACGGTCGGGGGTCGGACGGTGTCGGTGCGCGGCCACCCGGGGCGTGGAGTGCTTGTCGGGTGAGGGACAATGGAGGCTCTGTCGGGGCGGGTTGCATGAGGGGACGCATGTCGGAGGCGGAGCGGGGCGGGGCATCCCGTCAGGACGAGAGCGGGCGTCTCCTCGCCGGGCGGTACCGGCTGGGAGGGGTCCTCGGCCGCGGCGGCATGGGCACGGTGTGGCGGGCCAAGGACGAGACGCTGGGCCGGACGGTGGCCGTCAAGGAGTTGCGGTTCCCGTCGAGCATCGACGAGGACGAGAAGCGGCGGCTGATCACGCGCACGTTGCGGGAGGCCAAGGCCATCGCCCGGATCCGCAACAACGGTGCGGTGACGGTGTTCGACGTGGTCGACGAGGACGACCGGCCGTGGATCGTCATGGAGTTGATCGAGGGCAAGTCGCTCGCCGAGGTCATCCGGGAGGACGGCGTGCTCACGCCGAAGCGGGCCGCCGAGGTGGGGCTCGCGATCCTCGACGTGCTGCGTGCCGCGCACCGCGAGGGCATCCTGCACCGGGACGTGAAGCCGTCGAACGTGCTGATCGCCGGTGACGACGGCCGGGTCGTGCTCACCGACTTCGGTATCGCGCAGGTCGAGGGCGACCCGTCCATCACCTCGACCGGCATGCTCGTGGGCGCGCCCTCCTATATCTCGCCGGAGCGGGCGCGCGGGCACAAGCCGGGGCCCGCGGCGGACCTGTGGTCGCTCGGAGGTCTGCTGTACGCCTCGGTCGAGGGTGTGCCGCCGTACGACAAGGGGTCGGCCATCGCCACGCTGACCGCGGTGATGACCGAGGCCGTCGAGGAGCCCAAGAACGCGGGGCCGCTCAAGAACGTGATCTTCGGGCTGCTCGCCAAGGACCCCGGCCAGCGGCTCGACGACGCGGGCGCGCGGGCGATGCTCAACGAGGTGATCCACGGCCCCGAGCCCAAGGAGCCGGAGCCGGACGCGACGCGGGTCGTGGCGTTGCCGGTGGTGCCGGAGGCGGCGGCTAAGGAGCGTGCGGGCAGGGGGAAGGGCAAGGGGAGTTCGGGCGGTTCCGGGTCGGCTTCCGGGGCCGGGGGCAGGCGTGGCGAGGAGGTCGCCGAGCGGTGGCGCGGGGCCCTGCGTTCGGTGCGGAAGGCCCCGGCGGGGGCGGCCGTGGCCGGGTCCGAGAGCGCGGCTGTCGCGCAAGACACGTCCGGTGGTGGGAGCGCCTCCAGGGACAACGTTTCCGCTGGTACGGCGGCCGGGGAGGCGTCCGGCCCCGTATCGGGCAAGGCCGCCGGAGCGGCTGCCGTCGGTGCGGGAGCCGCGACGAGCGGTGTGCGGGACGTGGCCACGAAGGCGGTCAACGCCTCCTCCAGTGGCCGGACTTCGGGGTGGCCCGAGATGTCCCCGCCGGATCTGCCGCCGCGGCCCGCGCCCCGGGCTCCGCTCACCGATGTGGTGCCGAGGCGGACGCTCGTGATCCTCGCGGTGGCCGTGGTGCTGGCCCTGCTCGGAACCGTGCTCGCGCTGGCCTTCTCCCTCAGTGGCGACGACAGCGGGTCGGACGACAGCAAGAGCGCTGACACCAAGGTGGCCGTGTCGGGCGGGGTGACCGCGTCGAGCGGCGAGGCGCGGGAGAGTTCCGGCGCCAGTACGGACAGCGAGAAGACGGAAGAGGCCGGACGGTCGGATCCGGAGTCGGGCTCGGGGGCGGAGGAGTCCCCGGCCCCGAGCAACTCGCCGAGCGCGTCGGGCGGCGAGGGGGCCGGGAGCGGCGGTGGCGGCTCGGGCGACATCGCGGAATCGACGTACAACAGCAGTCAGGGGTTCACGATCGGGCTGCCGGCGGGGTGGACGTACCAGTCCACGGGGGCGGCGGGGAGTCGGTTCAGCGGGCCCGACGGGCAGAAGCTGCTCGTCGGGTGGACGACCACGCCCAAGGACGACCCGGTGGCGGACTGGAAGAACCAAGAGCAGTACATGACGCGCTCGCAGTACCAGCGGATTCGGATAGAGGCGGTGGACTACCGCGGCTGGAACACGGCCGACTGGGAGTTCACCTATGTGGAGAGCGGGACGAAGTACCGGTCGACGGACCGTGGATTCGTCGTCGACCCGCAACTCGGATACGGGCTGATGTACACGGCGAAAGCCTCGAAGTGGGACAGCCAGTTGCGTCAGGACACATGGCGGACGTTCACGGAGACGTTCCGGCCCAAGTCGTAAACCCGGTGCGGCCCATGTGTTCCGTGTGGGTGAGTTCGCGGGTGTGAGTGAGGGGGAAGACCGAAAGCGTTCGGCGCATTCGGGCGAGCGAGATATCGCATCCCCTCAATACGGGTTGCCTCCGGCACGTATCGTGAATGGCTGCGGACCGTAAGCATCCAGAACGGAACGGGACGCAAGGCGAACGGAATTGACCGACTGGGCGGCCGGGGGAGGCATCGTGGACGACTATGCGGGACGGGTGCTCGCCGACCGCTACCGCCTGCCGCTGCCGCCGTCCGACGAGTACGAACTCGCCGAGGCCCGGGCCTTCGACACGTACAGCGGGCAGGAAGTCCTCGTACGGCAGGTGCCGTTGCCCGAGGTCGTCGAGGCGGAGGTGCTCGACGCGGACGGGCTGCCCGACGGTTTCGTGGCGCGGGACGGCAGGGCGCGGGGGGCGGCCGGGGCGCGGACCACGGCCACGCGCCGGCCCGCAGATCCCGCCGTACGGCGCGCGATCGAGGCTGCTCAGGCCGCCGCGCAGGTGCCCGACCATCCGCGGCTCGACCAGGTCTTCGACGTGTTCGCCGAGGCCGGGTCGCTGTGGATAGTGAGCGAGTTGGTGGCCGCGCGGCCGCTGGCCGCCCTGCTCGCCGAGAAGCCGCTGACTCCGTACCGGGCGGCAGAGGTCGCCGCCGACGTCCTCACCGCGCTGCGGGCGCTGCACGCCCACGGCTGGGTGCACCGGAACATCACCGCCCGCACGGTGCTCGTCTGCGACGACGGGCGGGTCGTGCTCACGGGGCTCGCGGCCGGAGCGGCGGAAGAGGCCCTGTGCGGGTACGACCCCGTGCCGGTGGGGGAGTTCGAGCAGGACTGCGGTTCGGGTTCGGGCGGTGAGGCCGGGGTGCCCGGGGGCGGGCCGGGCGGTTCGCGGGCCGTCGGGCTGAGCGGGGCCCAAGGTGCCCAAGGCGTGAGCCCCGCCGGTACGGCCTCCGACGGGGATCCCGAGGCCGCGCGGCGGGCCGCGATCGAGGCGCGGGCGGGGAGCACGGGAGCGGTCGTGGACCCGAGCGCCGGGCGGCGTGCCCTCGAAGCCGGGCCCGGGAACGACGTACGGGCGGCGCGGGCCGGAGCCATCGCGGCATACCGGGCGGGTGCCCGTGCCGCGGCCCGGGTGCACGAGGAGCAGCGGGGCGGCCCGGGAGCGGCGTTGCCCGCGCAGCGGCCCCGTCCCGAGGT
Organism: Streptomyces sp. NPDC002845; assembly: GCF_053591955.1. Taxonomy (NCBI): domain Bacteria; kingdom Bacillati; phylum Actinomycetota; class Actinomycetes; order Kitasatosporales; family Streptomycetaceae; genus Streptomyces; species Streptomyces sp. NPDC002845. Next base: position 81,824 of record NZ_JBSFUU010000001.1, read on the forward strand.
GACGGCAGGCAACAGCGAGGCGACGGCGTCGGCCGACGGACAGCGGGCACCGCAGACGCCCCCCGGTCAGATCGCCGACCCGTACGGCGTGGCCCGGACCAACCCCTGGCACGGCGCGCTCCCCCGCAGTGGGGCGCCCACGACCGACGGCAACGGCCGGCACGACCAGGGCCCTTCGGCTCTCGCCGACGGCACCATCGGTATCCCGGATGCCGGGGACGAGACTGCCGACGGCCTCTACCAAGGGAACTCCGGGTATGGCGTCGGCGCCCCGGGTGCTTCGGGTGCGGGAGTGTCTGCCGGTGGCTTGGGCGGGGGTGCCGGGTACGGCAGCTCGGGTACCGGGGCGACTATCGACGGTTTGGGCCCGGGGAACTCCGGGTATGGCGTCGGCGCCCCGGGTGCGGGAGCGTCTGCCGGTGGCTTGGGCGGGGGTGCCGGGTACGGCGGCTCGGGTACCGGGGCGACTGCCGACGGTTTGGGCCCGGGGGACTCCGGGCACGGCGGCGATGTTCCCGGCGCGACCGTCAGCGGCTTGCGCGGGGACGCCGGGTACGGTGCCGGCGCGTCCGGAAACCCCGGAACCGGCGCCGGAATCCAGGCGGACGGCATGCCCGGAGGCGCCACGCCCGGAGACGGCACGTCTGCCCCGGGTGACCACCCCGCCCACGGTTCCGGCGGCCCTCCTTCCACCGCCCACTGGGACCAACTCGTCACCGCCCCCAGCGCCGCCGCCCCCCGTCGTGGCCCCACCACCGCCCTCGCGGCCGAGCGCGCCCGGCAGGCCCGTATGGCTGTCGTCGGCCCCGTCACCGAGCGGTGGGCGCCCGAGCAGGCCGGGCCGGTGCACGAGAACTGGCAGTTGGCGGCGCCGATCGGGCCCGCGACCGACCTGTGGGCGCTCGGCGCGCTGCTGTTCCGGGCGGTGCAGGGGCACGCGCCGTATCCGGAGGAGAACACGGCCGAGCTGGTGCAGATGGTGTGCTCGGAGCCGCCCGCGTTCGCCGAGGAGTGCGGGCCGCTCAGGCCGGTCGTGGAGTCCCTGCTGCGGCAGGACCCCACCGAGCGGCTGGACTTCGAGGAACTGCGCGGCTGGCTGCGCTCGCTCGTGCGGTCCGCGCCGGAGCCCGAGGCGGGGGCGAACGTCGTCTCCGCGCCGCCCGTGGACCTCAGGCCCGGCGATCCGAACAGGCTGCCGATCGTACGGCGCCGGGGCGAACTCGTCCGCAGGCGCCGCGCCGGGCTGCCCGCGACCAGCCCGCACGCCCGGCACAAGCGCGCCAAACGGGAGAATCAGCCACGGCGGCTCGGGCGCACCCTGCTCCTGCTGATCCTGCTCGGGCTGGCCGCGACGGTCGCGTACGCCATGGCGTTCATGCCGAAGGCCGAGCCGAGCGGCAGCAGCAGTACGGGCAGCCGTACCGAGGCGGAGGGGGCCGGTGTCGGCGGGGACGCCAGCGGTGCCCCGGAGGCCAGCAGCGAGCCCCGGCCCGACCAGACCTCGCCCGCCGACGACACCGGTGAGGCAAGCCCCTCCCAGTCGTCGAGCGCGACCGAACCGCAGGGCAACGACCCCGAGGTCGCCCAGGGGTTCACCCTGCGCGACGACACCGAGGGCTTCCGCGTCGCCGTCGCCAACGGCTGGGACCGGACGCCCAGGAACAACGCCGGCCAGGTCGTCTACTCGCAGGGGAGCTTCGCGCTCATCGTCGTACCCGGGCGGGACAGCGCGGCCACGTACGGCAGCGATCCGCTGGAGTACCAGCGGGAGGACGAGCGCGAGTTGCAGCCGTTCCGCGACTCGACCTGGGCCACCTCCACCGGGATGCGGCTCATAGAGGTCGGTGGACTGACCATGGCCGAGGGACAGTTCACCTGGCAGGATTCCGCGGGGCGCGGGATCTACGTACGGAACCTGGCGATCCTCATCGACGGGCGGTATCACGTGGTCCAGGTCCGTGGCCCGGAGGCCGAACGCGACGAGGTGACACGGCTGTTCGAGCAGGCGTCGGCGACGTACCAGGTGACCGGCTGAGCCCCGGACACACCGGCCGGCACACGGATTCCCCTCGGCACCACGAGCGTCACCGCGAGCGTCGCAACAAGCGCCACCGCTAGCGTCACCACAAGCGCCACCACAAGCGCCGTCGCGAGCAACAACCATCACAGTGCTGTCTCCTTGGGCCCCCTCCCGTTCCCCGGCTCCGTGCCGCTCCTTAGGCTGTGCGCGGTCAAGACCATTGCGGGGCAACGTGAATCAGATACAAGGCTTGCTGCTCGCGGGCCGCTACCGGCTCGTCGACACCATCGGCAGCGGTGGCATGGGCCGGGTGTGGCGCGCGCATGACGTGATGCTGCACCGTACCGTCGCGGTCAAGGAGTTGACGGCGGCGCTCTACGCCTCGGAGGGCGAGCGGGCGCGGCTGCTGGCCCGGACCGACGCCGAGGCGCGGGCCGCCGCGCGCGTCAACCACTCGGCCGTCGTCACCGTGCACGACGTACTGGAGCACGACGACCGCCCGTGGATCGTGATGGAGCTGATCGAGGGCGGTTCGCTCGCCGACCTGGTCAAGGAGCGGGGGCGTGTCGAGCCGCGCGAGGCGGCGCGCGTCGGGCTGTGGGTACTGCGCGCGCTGCGGGCCGCGCACGAGGCCGGGGTGCTGCACCGCGATGTGAAGCCGGGAAACGTCCTGCTCGCCGAGGACGGCCGCGTGCTGCTGACCGACTTCGGGATCGCGCAGGTCGAGGGCGACACGACCATCACGCGGACCGGGGAGATCGTCGGTTCCCTCGACTACATCGCGCCCGAGCGGGTGCGCGGCCACGACCCGGGCCCCGCGTCCGACCTGTGGGCGCTGGGCGCCACGCTGTACACGGCGGTCGAGGGCAAGTCGCCGTTCCGGCGCACCACACCGCTGACGACCATGCAGGCCGTGGTCGACGAGGAGCCCGCCGATCCCGTCAACGCGGGGCCGCTCGGGCCCGTCATCACCGCCCTGCTCCGCAAGGATCCGGCCACGCGGCCCACCGCGCAGGCGGTCGAGCGGATGCTCGCCGAGGCGGCGGAGGGGCGGACGCCGAGGGTGGAGCAGGCGTATGTGCCCACGCGCTCCACGGGTTTGTACGAGGACGCGACGGACCGGCGGGCAGCAGGCCCGACGACACCCGGCACCGGGATGCCTGCGCCCGCCGCACCCCGGAAGCGCCGCAGGGGCCGTACCCTCGTCCTCGCCGTCGTCCTGGCCGCGCTCGTCGGCGGAGGTACCGCGGTGGCGTTGCAGGAGTGGGACGAGGGCCGGCAGGAGAACGAGGCGTCCGCCGGGCCGAGCCCCACGCAGCAGACGAGCGGAAGCACCCCGTCCACGGCACCGGAAGGCGGCATACCCGCCGACTGGGAGACCGTCGACGACCCGCTGGGCTTCGGCCTCTCCCTGCCCAAGGGATGGAAGCGGGAGGTCTACGGCATCCAGGGCGACCTCAAGCAGATCGACTACACCCCCGACGACGGACAGCACGTCGTCCGCATCGCCGTGGACAGCTCACCCGACTTCGACGACCCCAACGCGCACCTGCTCGACCTGGACGAGCAGCTCCGCGAACGGCTGGTCGACTACGAACGGGTGAGCCTGCGCCGCCACCTCTACCGTGACCGCCAGGCCTCCCGGATGGAGTACACCTGGACCGCGCTGGCGAAGGACACGGACTTCCCGGGGCCGTACCGCGCCGTCGACCAGATGTACATCGCCCGTGACGGCGTCGAGTACGCGATCTACATGTCCTCACCCGTGTCGGACTGGCCCACCACGCGCCGGCAGTTCGAGGCGGTGCTGCGGAGCTGGCGGCCACCGAGCCAGTGAGGGTATGTGTGGCCGGCGCGCCGCGGTGAGGGGAACGTCGCTTGTCGGCCACCCCGCGTCCGCCGTCCCGGAAGGGTTCCGTCCGGTGCGGCATGATGGGGCGCATGGGGACCCAGGGGGACAACTTCCGTGTCATAGCGGGGCGTTACCGCCTGGAGGCCAGGCTCGGCCGGGGCGGTATGGGCGTGGTCTGGCGGGCGACCGACCGGCTCCTCGGGCGGCAGGTGGCCGTCAAGGAACTCATCCTCGACCCCTCGCTCTCGGACGAGGAGGCCCGGCGGGAACGGGAGCACACTCTGCGCGAGGCGCGCGCGGTCGCGCGGTTGCGGCACCCGCACATCGTCGTCGTCCACGATGTCGTCGAGCACGACGACCGCCCGTACATCGTCATGGAGTTGATCGACGGCGGTTCGCTCGCGGAGCGGATCGCGACGCGCGGACCGGTGGACGCCCGCGAGGCCGCGCGGATCGGCATCGCCCTGCTGGGCGCGCTGCGGCGGGCGCACGACGCCGGGGTTCTGCACCGTGACCTCAAGCCCGCGAACGTCCTGCTGGAGGCGGGCACCGGCCGGGTCGTCCTCACCGACTTCGGCATCGCCCAGGTCGCGGGCGCGACGACGCTCACCGAGAGCGGGTCGTTCGTCGGCTCGCCCGAGTACACCGCGCCCGAACGGATGTCCGGGCTCCGCACCGGGCCCGAGTCCGACCTGTGGTCGCTGGGCGCGCTGCTGTGCACGGCCCTGAGCGGCGCGTCGCCGTTCCACCGCGACTCGTTGGGCGGCGTCCTGCACGCGGTCGTCGTCGACGAGATACGGCCGCCCGCGCAGGCCGCGCCCCTGCTTCCCGTCGTACGGGGGCTCCTGGAGCGCGATCCGGAACGGCGCCTGGACGCGGCGGAGGCGGAACGGCTGCTGCGGGCGTACCGCGAGACGGGACGTATGCCCTGGACGGCGACCGGGGCGGTCGTAAGCCGGAACGTTTCACCTCGGCTTCAGCCTCAGTCGCAGCAGCCTCAGCCGCAGCCATACCCTCCCGGCCGGGTGGTGCCCCGGCTGTCCATCGGCGACCGGTACTCCCCGCGGGGTGTGCTGATCGCGGCCGCGCTGGTGGCCGCGATGGCGGGCGCGGGCGTCTCGGCGGCCGCGCTGCTGACGCGGGACGGCGGGGGTGGCGGCGGTGGTACGCCGACGAGTTCGGCGTCGCCGCGTACGCCGGAGACGGCCTCGCCCTCGCCGTCCCCGTCCCCGAGCGGCACCTCGCCCTCCGCCCCCACCCCGCCGCCAAGCTCCTCGCCCACGCCGCCGTAGGTGATGTGGCGTCACCCGCGTACGCGCATAAAAGGGAGATAAATGGGAGATAGGTTGCGGCGTGAGTCACGGGTCTGTGACTGGAAAGCGGCCGGGCTGGATGCCGAAGCGGTTGGCGCGATAGAGATGAACCCATGAGCAGCAACGGGGGAGTCCCTTACGGGTCCGACGAACCGACGAGTTTCGGACTGCAGGCGCCGCAGTCGGGTGTGCCGTACCCGGGGAACCCGTACGCGCAGCCGCCGCGGGCAGCGCAGGCCGCCCCCGGACAGGCACCGGCCCAGTCGCCCACGCCACCCACTCCGACCCAGGTCGTGCCCCAGCCTTCGCAGGCACCGCCGGACCCGGGCGCCGGGCGCCTCATAGCCGACCGTTACCGCCTCCTCGCCAAGCTCGGGCACGGCGGTATGGGCACGGTCTGGCGGGCGAAGGACGAGAAGGTGGACCGGGAAGTCGCGATCAAGGAACCGAGGGTTCCGGACCACCTTCCTGAGCGTGAACGCGCCAACGCCGCCGAGCGGATGCGCCGCGAGGCGCGCGCCGCGGCCCGGCTCGACCACCCGGCGGTCGTACAGGTCTACGACGTGGCGATCGTGGACGGGCAGCCGTGGATCGTGATGGAGCTCGTGCAGGGACGTTCCCTCGGCGATGTGCTCCAGGAGGGCACCCTCGGCGTGCGCGAGGCGGCGCGGATCGGCCTGGAGGTCCTCGGCGCACTGGAGGCGGCGCACGCGGCGGGCATCCTGCACCGTGACGTCAAGCCCGACAACGTCCTCCTCGGCCGCCACGACCGGGTCGTCCTCACCGACTTCGGCATCGCCCAGATCGAGGGCGAGACCAATCTGACGGACACCGGCGGCTTCGTCGGTTCGCCCGAGTACATCGCGCCGGAGCGGGTGCTGGGGCAGCGTCCGGGCCCGGCGGCGGACATCTGGTCGCTCGGGGTCGTGCTGTACGCGGCCACGGAAGGGGTCTCGCCCTTCCGCCGTACGAACACCCCCGCGACCCTTCAGTCCGTCCTCAACGCCACACCCGCGGCCCCGGCTTCGGCGAGCGGCCCGCTGGCCGACGCCATCAACGGCGTGCTGCACAAGGACCCCGCACAGCGCCTGTCCGCCGCTCAGGTCCGCACCCTGCTGGAGTCGGCCGCGAAGCCCCCGGCCCCGGAGCCCACGCAGGTGGTCCAGCTCGCGGCGGACCCGGGGGCGGGCTCGGGCTCCGGTGGCAAGAGCCTGCGCGTCGGCCGCAAGGCCCTGTTCAGCCTTGGCGCGGCGGTCGTCGCGGCGGCGGTGGCGGCGTACCTGGTGATCGCGAACCCGTTCGCGGGGCCGCTGCCGGACAGCTGGAAGCGGCACACCGTCAAGGACCTCGACGCGACCGTGGCCGTGCCCTCCGGCTACACGGAGGTGACGTCCGACCCGGAGGACGAGGACGAGCACTGGGTGCGGTACCAGGATCCCAGCGGCGCCCTGTACGTCAGGCTCGAACTGTTGAAGAAGTCCGAGGACGAGTACGGCAGCAAGATCGCCGGATCGGCGATGGCCCAGGCGTACGCCGAGGCGGAGAAGATCCAGAGTGCCGGCAGCTCGGCCTTCCGCGTGGCGGAGGAGCCCGCACCCAAGGTCGACACCAGGGAAGTGACCTACAAGGAGCAGAAGGCGGCCGAGAGCACCGCCGTGTTCACCGACGACTCGGACAGCGACGAACCGCTGCCGCTGGAGATCAAGATCTTCTACTACAAGACCCAGGGCGGGGACATGTACCGGATGTCCGTCCGATACCCGGGCAAGGGCGACTTCACGGAGCGCGGCCGCGAGGTGGCACGGACGGCGATCGCGAACCTGGACGTCGACAAGCTGTGACGTGCGGCGAGCGCCGTCGGCCGACGAGGACGTGAGGGTCCCGCTCGCTCTACGATTCTCCTGTCAAGTGCGTGATCGGCGGGAAGCGCCGACGGCCGCTGGGAATCGCCGACGATCGCCGGTTGCCGCCGCGGAGCGCGTGACGGTCGTCGGGAGCGGGTGACGATCGCCGGGTCGCGCGTGACGATCGTCGGAAACGGGTGAACGATCGCCGGGAACGGCTACGGAGAGGCGGGCGCGGACGTGGGCATCGGTCATCTCGACGGGCAGGCTCACGGCAGGCAGCGGTGGGCGGCCCGGGGCGCGCTGGCCGCGGCCGGGTGTGCGGTGCTGCTGCCCGTCGGGGTCGCCGGGGCCGACAGCGTGGTCCTTGTCGTGGTCGGGGTGCTCGGCGTGTGCGTCACCCTCGCCGCGCTCTGGTGGTCGCTGACCCGGCGGGGCGCGGTCCGTGTCGCCGCCGGGCTGCTGGCCATCGCCACTCCCGTCGCCGTGATCCGGTATTTCGCCGTCGCCAACCTGCTGTGGCTCGTCGTCGTGTCCCTGGCCCTCTGGGGGATCGCCGTCTGGGCCGGGAAGTTCGCGCTCAGCACCACCAAGTCGCATGCCGTGAGCGTGCGGGAGTACCGGACGCCTCGGCCCGCCCGGCCGTTCCTCATCATGAATCCCCGGTCCGGGGGCGGAAAGGTCGAGCGGTTCGGGCTGAAGGAGAGGGCCGAACGGCTCGGGGCGCGGGTTCATCTGCTGGACCCCGAGAAGCCCGAGGACGTCACCGCGCTCGCCAGGGCGGCGGTCCGGGCCGGCGCCGATCTGCTCGGGGTCGCGGGCGGGGACGGTACACAGGCCCTGGTGGCCGCGGTCGCCGTCGAGCGCGACCTCCCCTTCCTCGTCATCTCCGCCGGCACCCGCAACCACTTCGCCATGGACCTCGGGCTCGACCGCGACAACCCCGCCACCTGCCTCGACGCCCTGACCGACCGAGGCGTCGAGTTCCGCGTCGACCTCGGCTTCGCGGGCGGCCACCCCTTCGTCAACAACGCCTCGTTCGGCGCGTACGCCGCCATCGTGCAGAGCCCGGCGTACCGGGACGACAAGGTGGGTACGACACTGGAACTGCTGCCGGAACTGCTCACGCACCAGCGGGGGCCGAGGCTCACCGCCCATGTCGGGGACACCGTCATCGAGGCGCCCCAGGCCGTGCTCGTCAGCAACAACCCCTACCGCATGGACGACCCGGCCGGCCTCGGACGGCGCGAGCGGCTGGAGTCCGGCGTGCTGGGCGTCCTCGGCGTCAAGGTCGAGAGCGCCGCCGAGGCCGCCGCCCTGCTGCTCGGGCCGAACGCACCTGGCCTCAGCGTCCTGACCTCCCTCACCGCCCGCGAGGTCGTCGTCGACGCCGACCGGCCCGAGATCGAGGTGGGCGTCGACGGGGAGGCCCTCGTCCTGCCCACGCCGGTACGGTGCCGGATCGCGCCGGGGGCGTTGCGGGTACGGGTCCCCGCCGACCGGCCCGGCGTCCCGGACGTCACACCGCCGCTGGACCTGCGACGGCTGCGCAAGCTCGCGGCGACCGTGGGGCGCACGGCGCTTCCGAAGAGCCGGCAGGTCCGGGACGGGCACGGCGGGCAGAGCCCGTGGAGCCGTTGGGGCTGACGGGTCGGCACATCGACAACCTCCGCCCCTGCGCGGTACTGATGTGCCATGAGCGACGACGGCGAACATCCGGACGGCGGATCAACGCACGGCGAACCTCCGGACAGAGGAACTGCGCGCGACAGATCTGCGCACGGCGCATCTACGCGCGAGGGATCCACGCGCGACGGCCTTCTGCTCGGCGGCCGTTACCGCCTCACCGAGCGCATCGGCTCCGGCGGCATGGGCACCGTATGGCGTGCCGTCGACGAACTGGTAGACCGCGAAGTCGCCGTCAAACAGCCCCGCCTGCCCGGTGACCCGGAGGACGCCGTCCACCAGCGTGCCTCCAACCGGCTGTACCGGGAGGCCAGGGCCGCCGCCCGCGTCGACCACTCCTGCGCCGTCACCATCCACGACGTCGTGGTGGAGGGCGGGCTCCCCTGGATAGTCATGGAGCTGATCCGCGGGGAGTCCCTGCACGAGGTGCTGCAACGCGGCGCGCTCACCCCCGCCGAGTCCGCCCGCGTCGGCCTCGCCGTCGTCGGCGCGCTCCGGGCCGCACACTCCGTCGGCATCGTGCACCGGGACGTGAAACCCGCCAACGTCCTCCTCGGTCCGCACGGCCGCGTCGTCCTCACCGACTTCGGCATCGCCCACATCCAGGGCGAGGAATCCCTCACCGTGAGCGGGGAGTTCATCGGCTCGCTGGAGTTCATCGCCCCGGAGCGCATGTCCGGCCGAGGCGCCGGTCCGCTCTCCGACCTGTGGTCACTGGGCGTCCTGCTGTACGCCGCCGTCGAGGGCTGGTCCCCGTTCCGGCGTACGACCCTGGAGTCCACCCTCGCCGCGATCCTCTCCGTCGAGCCACCGGAACCGAAGCAGGCCGGGCCCCTCGGCCCCCTGATCGTCCGCCTCCTCGCCAAGGACCCCGCGGACCGGCCGGACCCGGACGAGGTGGTGGCCGCACTGGAGGCCGTGGCCGAGGGGTGGCCCGTACCGCCCGCACCGGACCGGCCGGAGGCGCTCCCGGCCCAGGACCCGTCCGCGCTGCGGGAGCTGGCGGACGACACGGGGACGGTGCGCCTCGGCGGCGGGGTGATTCCTGTTCCTCCCTCGCGGGAGGAACAGGAGACAGAGGAGGAGAGCGACTCCGATGACGTACGGGCCGAGCCGCCGCAGCCGCCTGCCGAGCCCGACAGCCCTACGCCAACCCCCAGTCCCCGTACGGGAACCAGCACAAGTACCACTACCGGTACTGGTACCGGTACCGGCACCACCCCCAGCCCCACCCAGCCCAAGCCCCGGACCCGTCTCCTCCCCTTGACCCTCCTCGCCGCCCTCTTACTCGTCGGCGGTATATGGATCGGCACCTCGCTCAGCGACAACGATGGCGGCGGCGGCGCGTCCGTCTCGGCGGGCTCCGCGGGCTCGACCACGGAGCCGGGCACGAGCGGGTCCCCCACCCCGTCCCCCACATCACCGACGCCCGGGTCCCCGTACCCCGACGCCGTCTGGACCGCCCGCCAGGAGACGGAGCTGAACGCCGTCCTCTCCCTCCCGCGCCAGTACGTACGCTTCCACGAGCAGGGCGGCGCCGAGGACCAGCCCCGGATGGCCATTTACGACAACGACGAGGTGATCCAGGTACGGCTGACCCAGTGGGACCGGGCGCCGCGCTCGCCGATGGGGCAGGCGCAGACGGCGGCCGAGACCTGGGCGGGGTACGGGGAGTCCAGCACGCAGTACACACAGACGAGTTTCCAGGGGTACGACGCCGTGCTCGCCGACACCACCTATGAAACGGAGGGCAGGCTGGTCCGGGTCATGGAGCTGTTCGTCCTCACCGACGACAGCCGGATGTACGAGCTGCGCGTCGACATGCCCAAGGGGACCCCGGACGAGAAGCGGGGCACGGCCGTCTTCAAGGGCGCCCGGGAGCGGATGCGGATCCTCCCCGTCCGACCGGCGACCTGACCGCTGGTGTGACCAAGACGTGATCGCCGGCCACGTCACGCCCTGATAACGCCCTGATCAGCAAGTTCGTTGCCACCGATCACTGGCGTGGTGTGTGTACATGGTGAAACCCGGTTACCTGCGGGTACACAAAGTCTGCGCCCAGGCATACCCTGCGGCTCATGACGGACTCGCAGGCCCCGGAAAAGACGGCTCCGGCACAGACCGGCACCAACCCCCTCGCGCCCGCCCCGGAGGGCGCCCGCACCGCCGCCGACGTGGTCACACCGGAGCTGGTCGCCCAGCTCACCAAGGGGGTGGCCGGCTCCGGCCGTACCGCCAACCACACCCCGTTCACCGGGGAGAAGCTGGCCGACGTGCCCGAGTCCACCCCTGAGGACGTGGCGGTCGCCTTCGAACGGGCACGCCAGGCGCAGTCCGTGTGGGCCCAGGTGCCCGTGCGGCAGCGCGCCGCCGTCCTCCTCCGCTTCCACGACCTGATCCTCGAACGCCAGGCCGAGGTGCTCGACCTCATCCAGCTGGAGACCGGCAAGGCCCGCCTCCACGCGCACGAGGAGGTGCAGGCCGTCGCCGTCTCGGCCCGCCACTACGGCCGCAAGGCCTCCGCGTACCTGAAGCCCAAGGGCCACACCGGTGCCGTACCGACCCTGACGAAGGTCACCGAACTGCGCCACCCCCGGGGCGTGGTCGGCCAGATCGCCCCCTGGAACTACCCGCTGGAGCTGTCGGTCGGCGACGCGCTCCCCGCCTTCGTCGCGGGCAACGCCGTCGTCATGAAGCCGGACACGGAGACCTGCCTCACCGCACTGTGGGCCCGTGACCTGCTCATCGAGGCCGGGCTGCCCGCCGAGGTCTTCCAGGTCGTCATCGGCGACGGGCCGGTCGTCGGACCCGAGGTCGTCAAGCACGCCGACTACGTCTCCTTCACCGGCTCCACCCGCACCGGCCGCGAGGTCGCCCAGGGCGCCGCCGCCCGGCTCGTCGGCGTCTCCCTCGAACTCGGCGGCAAGAACGCCATGCTGGTGCTTGAGGACGCCGACATCGACAAGGCGGCCGCCGGTGCCGTGCGCGCCTGCTTCTCCTCCGCCGGGCAGCTTTGCATCTCCATCGAGCGGCTGTACGTCCACGAGTCCGTCGCCGACGCCTTCGTCGAGCGCTTCGCCACCCGCACCAAGACCATGCGCCTCGGCACGTCCCTCGCGTACGGCGCCGAGATGGGCTCCCTGGTCGGCGAGCGCCAGCTGGAGACGGTCACCCGGCACGTCGACGAGGCGGTGGCCAAGGGCGCCAAGGTCATCGCGGGTGGCGTGGCCCGCCCGGACATCGGCCCGTACTTCTACGAGCCCACCATCCTCGACGACGTCGAGTCACCCATGGCCGTGTGCACCGAGGAGACCTTCGGCCCGGTCGTCTCGATCTACCGCTTCAAGGACGAGGACGAGGCCGTCGAACGCGCCAACTCCACGTCGTACGGCCTCAACGCCTCCGTCTGGACCAAGGACGGCCGACGCGGCCGCGAGATCGCCGCCCGCCTGCGCGCCGGCACGGTCAACGTCAACGAGGGGTACGCCTCCGCCTACGGCAGCGTGCAGTCCCCCATGGGCGGCATGAAGGACTCCGGCCTCGGCCGCCGCCACGGCTCCGAGGGCATCCTCAAGTACACCGAGGCCCAGACGGTCGCTCAGCAGAGGCTGCTGCCGATGGCACCGTCGCTGGGGATGGACGACGAGGCGTACGCGAAGTTCATGAGCCGCAGCCTGAGGGTGATGAAGGCGTTCCGCCTTCGTTAGACAGCGCAAGACCCCGCCGGTTCCCGGCAGTTCTCAATGAGGAGAGCACATGTCCCAGGACGACGCTGCCCAGAAACAGGCCCACGACGGCCACGGCGCCCACGACTACGACGTCATCGTCGTAGGCTCCGGCTTCGGCGGCTCCGTCACCGCCCTGCGCCTGACGGAGAAGGGCTACCACGTCGGAGTCCTGGAAGCAGGCCGCCGCTTCACCCCCGAGTCCCTCCCCAAGAACTCCTGGGATCTCAAGAACTACCTGTGGGCGCCGAATCTCGGCATGTACGGCATCCAGCGCATCCACCTGCTGGGCAACGTCATGGTGCTGGCGGGCGCGGGCGTCGGCGGGGGCTCGCTCAACTACGCCAACACCCTCTACGTACCGCCGAAGCCCTTCTTCGACGACCCTCAGTGGAAGGACATCACCGACTGGCAGGAGGAGCTGAAGCCGTACTACGACCAGGCCCGGCGCATGCTCGGGGTACGGCTCAACCCGACGACGACCCCCTCCGACGTCCACCTCAAGGCGGCCGCGGAGCGCATGGGCTTCGGCGACACCTTCCACCTCGCGCCGGTCGGGGTCTTCTTCGGGGACGGCGAGGACGCGGACGGCAGCGCGAAGGCCGGGCCGGGGGAGCGGGTCGCCGACCCGTACTTCGGTGGCGCGGGCCCGGCCCGCAAGGCATGCACCGAGTGCGGCGAGTGCATGACGGGCTGTCGCCACGGCGCGAAGAACACCCTCAACGAGAACTACCTCCACCTCGCCGAGAAGGCAGGCGCGGTCGTTCACCCGATGACGACCGTCGTGTCGGTCACGGACGACTCACGGGGCGGCTACGCCGTCGCCACGCTTCCGACCGACGGGAAACGCAAGGGGGAGGGGCGCGTCTTCACGGCCCACCGGGTCGTCCTCGCGGCCGGTACCTACGGCACCCAGACCCTGCTGCACCGGATGAAGGCGGGCGGTCAACTGCCGTACATCCCGGACACGCTGGGCAAGCTGACCCGCACCAACTCCGAGGCATTGGTCGGCGCGCAGACCGACAACCGGCGCTACCGCAAGGCGCACGGTAAGCCGAAGGCCGACTTCACGCGGGGCGTGGCCATCACGTCCTCGGTCCACCCCGACGAGAACACGCACATCGAACCCGTCCGCTACGGCAAGGGCTCGAACTCGATGGGCGGCCTGTCCATCCTCCAAGTCCCCTACGCGGAGGGCTCGTCGAGGGTCCTCGGCTGGCTCGCCCACTCGGTGAGGCACCCTCTGCTCACGCTCCGCTCCCTCTCCAGCCGCCGCTGGTCGGAGCGGACCATCATCGGTCTGGTGATGCAGTCGCTCGACAACTCGCTCACGACGTATCTGAAGCCCAAGGGCGTCGGCAAAGGGCTGCTGACGGCACGTCAGGGGCACGGCGCCGCCAACCCCAAGCAGATCCGGGCCGCTTCGGAGGCCGCGTCCGCCCTCGCCGCCGAGATCAACGGCTTCGCCGGCAGCAATGTCGGCGAACTGATGGGCACCCCGCTCACCGCCCACTTCCTGGGCGGCTGCCCGATCGGCGCCAGTCCGGAGGAGGGGGTCATCGACCCGTACCACCGGCTGTACGGCCACCCGGGCATCTCGGTCGTCGACGGGGCCGCCGTCTCGGCGAACCTCGGCGTCAACCCGTCCCTCACGATCACCGCCCAGGCCGAGCGCGCCATGTCGTACTGGCCCAACAAGGGCGAGGCGGACCCGCGCCCGGCGCCCGGGGCGGCGTACGAACGCCTCAAGCCGGTCGAGCCCCGGCACCCGGCGGTCCCGGCGGACGCGTTCGGTGCGCTGCGGCTGCCGTTCCTGGGGATGCCGGGGGTGCGGCCGAAGCGATAGCCGTACAAAGTGATAGCCGTACAAAGCAGTGGCTGTGCAAGACGAAGGACCCGCACCCCCCTCCGAGTGCGGGTCCTTCTTCCTGTGCGAGGCGTGACGCCTTACGCAGCTTGTGGCGGCCGGTAGGCAGGGGTCCAGTGGCCCGTGGCCGGACGGCCTTACGCCTACCCGGCCGTGTCCTCGCCCTCGCCCTCCCCCTTGCGGCGGCGGACCAGGAACACCGCGCCCGCGCCGACGACGACGGCGGCACCGCCGACGAGGCCGATGACGGGCAGCGCCGAGTCGGCGCCGGTCTCGGCGAGGTTGCCGGGCAGCTCGGACATGTCGCCCTGCGGCTGCTTCGCGGAGCCCTTGTCGGCCTTCTCGTCGTCATCCGGCTCGGCCTCGCCCGGGTCCGGGTTGGCGGAGCCGGGCTTGAGGACGGTGAACTCGTACTCGGCCCAGCCCTCGGCGAAGCACTCCTGGCCGTCGACCTCGTCGAGGTAGGCGCCGGAGCCGAAGGAGTAGGCGTCGCCCGCGGGGGCCTTGGCGTCGATGCCGATGCGGAGGTCGATCTTCTTGTCGGCCCCGGCCTTCAGCCGCTCGGCGTGGAAGAAGTAGTCACCGGCCCACTCGTCGTCGCCGATGCGGGTCCACTTGCCGTCCTCGGGGTTCTTGAACTCCAGGTCGACGAACGGGCTGAGCCACTTGTCCTCGTCCAGCTCGTAGTTCTCGACCTCGGCGTAGAAGACGACGCCGTCGAGGTCGGCCTTCGTCCCGTTGGTGACGACCAGCTGGAACGGGTGGTCCCCGCTGCCCGCGACGATCTTGCCGGGCAGGCCCTTGATGGCGGCGGACACCTTGGCGTCGCTGTACTCCTCGTCGAGCTCCTCGCAGAACGGGACCTCGGGGTCGAGACCCGGCGGCTCCTCCGACATGGACGGGGTGCCCGAAGGGGTCCCGGAGGACGTCTCCGTCGGGGTGCTGGTGGCCGTGTCCTCGTCCTTGTCCTTGTTGTTCTGGCCCGTCGGCGCCGACGGGGTGGGCGTGCTCTCCGGCTCGGACTCCGTCGTGCCTGACTCCGTCGTCTCCGGTGCCGTCTCCGGCGTGTTCTCGGGCGTCGCCTCCGGGGCACTTGTGCTCGGGGTCGTGCTGGGAGTCGCCTCCGGGTCCGTCTCGTCTGCGAACGCGGCCGGGGCCGACAGCAGGGCGAGCGGGGCCATGACAGCGGTCGCCGCGGCGGCGGCCAAGGCCCGGCGAAGCTTCATGAGGTCCTCAACATGACTCGGGTGGAGCACGGCTGTGGCCGTTGGTTCTGCACATGTGACCGGCGAAACCTGTGAAGGGTTGCCCTCGCTCTCACGGAATCTTCATGTGGCCTGAGTCACGCGAAATGCGTGCTGCCGAACTCGCTTGCGGATTTCCTTTCGCGTGATCCGCGTGATCCGCGTGATCCGCGTGAATGGTGCGGCGCCGTGTCACGTACATGAGTACATGAGTGTCACGTACATGATGAAATGTGCACGCGCCAACTGGGAACACGCAAAGCAAGGAAAGCGGGAAACGTGAAGTCGAATATGTCGCGGGCAGCGGTGGCCCTCTTGGCCGTGGCCACGCTGGGACTCACCGCGGCGTGCGGTGGGGGCGGCGACGCGCAGGACGCCAACGGCACCGGGACCAAGCCGTCGCGGCAGGCCACACAGGCTGCCGACGACGCCGAGGGCGCGGCCGCGCTGACCGCCACCCAGCTGGAGAAGGCGGCCCTCGCCGAGGGTGACGTCAAGGGCTACAAGGTCGAGAAGACCCCCGAGGCGGACATGCCCGCCGTGGCCGTGCCCGCCGAGCCGGCCGCCTGCCAGCCGATCGCCGACATGCTCCTCTTCACCTCGGACCCGAAGGCCGAGGCCCGCGTCGGCCGCACGCTCACCACGAAGGACGAACTCGACGCCACCGTCCCCTCCCTCGCCCTGCTCGCGTACGAGGAGAGCGACGCCGAAAAGGTCGTCGGTGATCTGCGTACGGCGACGGAGAAGTGCACCGAGTTCGAGCACACCGACTACAAGTACAGCGGTGTGAAGGCCCTCACGGCCCCCGAACTGGGTGACGAGGCGGTCTCGTACAAGCTCAAGGGCTCGATCGAGGGCACCACCGTGCCCATGGCCTTCACGGTCGTCCGCAGCGGGTCCACGCTCGCGGCGTTCTACGCGTTGAACGCCCTTGACGAGGACAAGGCGCGGGTGCCCGATGACGTGGTCGAGGCACAGCTGACGAAGCTGAAGAGGGTGTCCGGCTGACCGGGGGCGCGCGGATCGGGCGGCTGATCGGGGCGCGCTCACCGGGACGGGCGTGATGCGACGTGACGAAGGGCCCCGCGGCTTCGTACCGCGGGGCCCTTCTGAGTCAGCACCGACGTCAGGGCAGCGCCGGTGCCTGGGAGCGGCGCCGGGGGGTTGCGCCGCTGGTTCGGTCGGCCGGACTGTCCGCCGGTCGGCGCCCCGGCGCACTCGGGGCGCGCACGTGGTATCGACCATTGGCAGTCGGGCGTTGCATTGGCGGGCTGTTCCTGCATCGTGCTGGATGGGTCACGGCCTCCGCAACCGTTTCGACCACCCTTGAACAGATTCCGCCGGTCGGCTCCGGGCGTCCCCGAAGCCGACCGTTCTCTTGGGTGACCGGGCTGCTGTCCCCTGCCGTCCGGTCACAACCCTGGAGCGAGGTCCCACGGCGCACAGCACGATCCGTACGCCTCATCGCCCCAGCGGAGCCACGCGTGGTTCTCTCGGGCCCGCACCTGGCTGACACGGACACCGGGACCAACGAGGCCTGTCGTAGGGCGGTCACGCGCCGTACGGGTGAGAGGGGCGCGTACGTACGTGCGCCGCGCCTGCCCGTACGTATACACCGCCGCCGGTCTCAGACGCGCCCCCGGCACAGCTCCAGCAGGGTCATGGCCAGCGCGGTGCCGGGCTTGCCGAGGGCCTCCCTGTAGTGCCCGAGAACCTCCATCTCGCGGGACAGGTTCACCCGCCGTCCACCGGAGGCGATCCGCGCCTCCTGGATCACAGCGGACACCGCCATCCGCTCCTGGACCAGACCAATGATCCGATCGTCCAGCACGTCGATCCGCTCCCGCGCGTCACTGATCACTCCGGCGGCCTCCTCGGTACGGGCACCGGTCTTCTCGGTCACTTCAGCCGTCGTGGCGGTCATCTCTCAGGGCTCCTCGTGTGTGGTGGGCTCCCCCGGAGCGACACTGCCCGGAAACGCCAGGCGCCCCGGACCTTGTCGGCCCGGGGCGCCTGGGAAGTCGCTTGTCAGTTGCTCAAGCAGCACGACCATGGCAGCCGGTGGGCCGATTGCCATAGGTAAAGACGAAGGTCGAGTGCGTGAGCATGGGAGCAGTATGGACCGGGGAACGGGGCCGGTCCAAACGGGTTCGGATCCTGAGACGGGGAAATCCAGCCCCTCCGGCGTTTGAGGAGCGGGGGTCCGGGGGCTGGCCCCCGAAACAGGGGGCGAAGGGGCGCAGCCCCTGGAGGATGGGACGGGTAGGGGCGGCGGGGGCGAGAAATCCGGCGCCGCACCCCCACCGACACCCCCGGTAGACTCGGCCCCACAGCCCCCGCCAAACCGCCGGAAGGCAACCCGTGTCATCAGCGAACCCCGCTGCCGCCGCCCCCGACACCGTCCTGGTCGTCGACTTCGGCGCCCAGTACGCCCAGCTCATCGCCCGCCGCGTCCGTGAGGCCCGGGTCTACAGCGAGATCGTCCCGAGCACGATGCCGGTGGACGAGATGCTCGCCAAGAACCCGGCGGCGATCATCCTCTCCGGCGGCCCCTCCTCCGTCTACGCCGAGGCCGCTCCCACCGTCGACCGCGCCCTCTTCGAGTCCGGCGTCCCCGTCTTCGGCATGTGCTACGGCTTCCAGCTGATGGCCACGACCCTCGGCGGCACGGTCGACAACACCGGCGCGCGCGAGTACGGCCGTACGCCCCTCCATGTCTCCAAGTCCGGCTCGACCCTCTTCGAGGGCACCCCGGACGAGCAGTCGGTCTGGATGTCGCACGGCGACGCCTGCTCCGCCGCTCCCGAGGGCTTCACGGTCACGGCGTCCACTGACGTCGTCCCGGTCGCGGCCTTCGAGAACGACGAGAAGAAGCTGTACGGCGTCCAGTACCACCCCGAGGTCATGCACTCCACGCACGGCCAGCAGGTACTGGAGCACTTCCTGTACCGGGGCGCGGGGCTCACCCCGAGCTGGACCACCGGCAACGTCATCGAGGAGCAGGTCGAGGCCATCCGCGCCCAGGTCGGCACCGGGCGCGCGATCTGCGGCCTGTCCGGCGGTGTGGACTCGGCGGTCGCCGCGGCCCTCGTCCAGAAGGCCATCGGCTCCCAGCTGACCTGCGTGTACGTCGACCACGGCCTGATGCGCAAGGGCGAGACCGAGCAGGTCGAGAAGGACTTCGTCGCGGCCACCGGCGTACAGCTGAAGGTCGTCGACGCGGAGGAGCGGTTCCTGAAGGCGCTCGCCGGGGTCAGCGACCCCGAGGAGAAGCGGAAGATCATCGGCCGGGAGTTCATCCGGGTCTTCGAGCAGGCGCAGGCCGAGATCATCGCGGAAGCCTCTGGTGACCAGCCTGTCGAGTTCCTCGTCCAGGGCACCCTCTACCCCGACGTGGTCGAGTCCGGCGGCGGCACCGGCACCGCCAACATCAAGTCCCATCACAACGTGGGCGGCCTGCCCGAGGACCTTGAGTTCCAGCTGATCGAGCCGCTGCGCAAGCTCTTCAAGGACGAGGTCCGGATGGTCGGCCAGGAGCTCGGCCTGCCGGAGGAGATCGTCCAGCGCCAGCCGTTCCCCGGCCCCGGCCTGGGCATCCGTATCGTCGGCGAGGTGACGAAGGAGCGTCTCGACCTCCTCCGTGACGCCGACGCCATCGCCCGCGAGGAGCTGACGGCGGCCGGCCTCGACCGTGACATCTGGCAGTGCCCGGTGGTCCTGCTCGCGGACGTCCGCTCCGTCGGCGTCCAGGGCGACGGCCGCACGTACGGCCACCCGATCGTCCTGCGCCCCGTCTCCTCCGAGGACGCCATGACGGCCGACTGGTCGCGACTGCCGTACGACGTCCTGGCGCGGATCTCGACACGGATCACGAACGAGGTGGCCGACGTCAACCGCGTCGTCCTCGATGTGACGAGCAAACCCCCGGGGACGATCGAGTGGGAGTGATCCCGAAGTTTTTGCAGGTCAGGTCCGCTTGAGCGTGCGCACCGGCTCTCCGGGCTTCCAGACCTCGACGACCAGATAGGTGTCGTCCTCGACGTGGGTCCGTACGACCTCCGTCAGCTCGGTGCGGAAGAGGTGGAACGGCTGTGGCGGTTCCACCTCTTCGCCGTAGCGGGCCATGGTCTCCGGGTCGTCCACCTCAATGGCCCGCCCGCTGATCCGTACGTCCCCGCCGCCCATCCCCGTACCCGGCCCCGGGTTCGCCTGGAGCGCGAACCGCGCATCGCGCCGCAGGTCCAGCGCCTTGAGCGAGTCCGGCATCATCCCCAGCCACAACTCACCATTCCTGAAGCGGACTTCGAGCCCGGTCGTGCGCGGGGAGCCGTCCTTGCGGAGGGTGGCGAGGACGTGATGAGTGAAGGCTCCGAAGCGCTCCTCGACGGTCTTGGCGAGATCGGGCTCGGTGGTGACGAACGCGGCCCAGTTCGCAGGCGTACTGCTTGATGTCATACGACTCGCTGTCATACGACGAGTCTGACGCGGACAACAGACATCTTCTGTCGGGTATCCGGGGGATTACCGGGGGTACTCCGATGCCGTCCGGCCGCCGCACCCGGAGACCGCGGGGTTGGCGCTCACGCGTTTCCGTGACTTGCGTAACGGTTGCGCACCTTCTTCACGGAACAGCCCTGTTCTCTTCGGGAGACCGACGGTAACTTCCGCTTCGTAAAGGAACTCAGTGCTGGAGGACATATGCACGGGCCCACACCGCCCCTGCCCCTACCCACCGACCAGCTGCAGTTCGCGATGCCGCCGATGCACGACTCGCTGGACGCCGAGCGCCGGCATCGCCAGGAGCGGCTGGCCGGGGCGCTGCGGATCTTCGGGCGGATGGGGTTCGAGGACGGGGTCTCCGGGCACATCACCGCGCGCGACCCGGAGTTCAGCGACTGCTTCTGGGTCAATCCGTTCGGGATGCCGTTCAAGCACGTCACCGTGAGCGATCTGGTGATGGCGAACGCCGAGGGACAGGTGATCCAGGGCCGTTACCACGTGAACCAGGCGGCGTTCACCGTCCACGTCCAGGTGCACGCCGCCCGCCCCGACGTCGTTGCGGTCGCCCACTGCCACTCGGTGCACGGGCGTGCCCTCGCCGCGCTCGGCGACCTGCTCGACCCGATCACACAGGAGAGCTGCGCCTTCTACGAGGACCACGCACTGTACGACGCGTACAGCGGCGTCGCCGTGGACACGGAGGAGGGCCGCCGGATCGCCTCCGCGCTCGGCAGCCGCAAGGCGCTCGTCCTGCGCAACCACGGGCTCCTGACCGTCGGCGACTCGGTGGACGCGGCGGCGTGGTGGTTCCTGTCGATGGAACGGTCCGCCCAGGTCCAGCTGACGGCGAAGGCGGCGGGCCGTCCGGTCCTCATCGACCACAGGCAGGCGGTGGCGACCCGCGAGCAACTGGGCGGGGACCTGGTGGCGTGGATCAACTACCAGCCCCTGTGGCAGGACATCAGCAGGAGTGAGCCGGATCTGCTGAGCTGAGCGGAGCGCTCCGCGGGAAGCACGGTGATGAACCCGCGGGCCGGTGGGGGCTGGTCGTGCCCACGCGGCGGAGCCGCATATCGATACAGCCCCGCGCCCCTACGGGGCGCTGCCCAACCGCAGCGGACTTCGCCCGACCTGCTGGGAGCCCTTTTCGTACTCGTACGGCTAGAAACCCCTGAGCACGGCGGCCTTCGTCGCCGCGAACTCCTCGTCCGTGAGCACCCCGTCGCGGTGCAGCTCGCCCAACTCGCGCAGGCGGCGCAGGAGTACGTCGTGATGATCGGAGGTGGCTGCGGTGGCGGAGGCGGGCGCGAGGTGGGGCCGGTCCACGTAGTCGAGCGCGCGGGTGGAGGGGTGGGGGAGCCGGGCGGTGACGGCGGTGGCGACGAGGGCCGTGAGCAGGTCGTGGCGGGCGCTGCCCCAGAGGTCGAGGGCGTACGGGTCCTTCTCGGGCGGGAGTTTGGAGAACACCGTCTCGCGGGTCACGAAGCGCAGGAACCCGTCCTCGTAACCGGAGTTGGGCAGCCACTCCACCTGCTTCAGATCGCCGACCGCGATGATCCGCGGGCCGGTCGCGCGCTTGACCCGGTCGGAGGTGTCGCTCCAGTCGATCCGTACCTGCGTACCGTCGAAGGAGACGGTCCCGTCGCTGGAACGAACGGAGACGGGAACGGGCGGGCCGGGGAGGAGATAGGCCTTGGCGGGCTCTTTCGGCACCTGTTCGAGGAGGATCGCCCGCCGTATCTCCTCCGCCACGTACTCGGCGACGCCGGCTCGGTCGATGTCGACGGTCAGCCGGTAGGGATCGGCCGGGTCGGGAAGCCGTCCGCCGGTCGCCTGGAGCAGCGGGTCGGAGCCCTCGCGGAGCCTCAGCCGCAGCCGTCCGCGCTTGCGTTCGGGTTCGAAGACGACGCCCGAGACCGCTTCGAGGGGCACGGCGACCTCCCCGTACGTCTGCCGGAACAATGGCACGGAGCGGTGGAGTCCCGGCGTGATCCGGACCGTGCTGCCGTCGAAGGCCCAGGTCCCGTCCCGCTGGATGATCTCGGCCATACGGAGATTCTCGCAGCCGGGTCAACACGGGGCCCCGTACTTCACTCGCGACTTCACTTGCGCGGAACGGCCCTGCCGGACGCGGGCCGTGTTGCGTACGGCACAATTCGCTGTCATCGCACGGAAGTTGTACGGCGGTGCCGACGTGTGGGCATCCGCTGGTGCTGGGTTCTTGATTGGTTCGTGGACGAGGCGGCGCGGGAAGGCGGGCTCGGGAGTGGCGGTGCAGGAGGCGAGGCAGGGCGCGGGCGCCCACGAGGGCGGTTGCACGTGCGGTGACTGTCCGCACGGGGCGCGCGAGGGACACCGGCGCGCGGTGGCGGAATTCCTGTCCAAGCGCGAGGGGTTCGCGTCCGGACAGGGGCTCCCCGCGGCGGTCGCGCACTCCGCGTCCGCGTCCCGTCAGTGGGTCTCCGACGAACTCACCCAGTCCGCCGCCCTCGTCGCCGAACGGGGCCGCCGGGAGGGCGAGGCATGGCTGGCCCGTCTGTGGCGCCGTACGGCGTGTGTGGTGTGGGGCGCTGTCGGTGTCCTGCTGCTGACCCAGGCCCTCACGGCGATCGGCGCGGGCTGGACGACGGCACGGACGGCCGGACTGCTGGCGGCTGTGGTGGTGGGCGGCGCCCTGACGGGCGCGGGTTACTTCCACCGCGCGCGGGGCGGCGCACTGGCCCCCGTGATCGGCGAGGACAACCGTCTCTCCACCTCCCGTGCGGTGGCGGGCGGTTGGGTGCTCTTCGTGGTGTACGCGGTCCTGGTCCTGGTGGGCCGCCTGGCAGCCGCCTCCACTCCCGCCGAACGCGACGCTCTCATCTCCGGCCTCGACCTCTCCCGCGGCGCGGGTGTCGTGACCGTCCTCGCGGTGGTGTGCGGCATCGCCGTCCTGGTCCGCCGGGTCGTCGGCCTCCGCGTCCTCGGCCAGCGCCTCCAGAAGGTACGCGCCGACCGCCCCCGCGCCGCCGACCTCCTGACCGACGACTCGGGCCGGGGCAGCTTCACGGACATCCAGTACGTGATCGTGGGCGCGGCCGCTCTGCTCTTCGCGGCCGTACGCCTGGCCCGTCACCCCGCCCAACTCCCCGACCTCCCTTGGGGCTTGGCCCTCCTCGTCCTGGTCTCCGCCGCCACCTACGTCGCCGGCAAGTACGCGGAGGGCGGCCGCCCGGTGATCCTCTCCGTGGTGCGCGCGAGGGAGGCGGGCGACCTCGACGCCCCCATCCGCACGGGCGACGACATCGAGATCCGCGGCGCCGGCTTCGTCCCGCCCGGCGCCCACACCGCCGACCGCCTCTCCCGCATGGTCGTCCGCATCGGCCCCGTCCACGTCCACGTCCCTCTCGTTCCCGTGTCCGGCGGCTTCAGCAACCCGACGGACGCGGTCCTCACCGTCCCGGTCCCGGCCGACGTGGAGCCGGGCAAGGTCGAGGTCCAGGTGGTCACGACAGCGGGCGTGGAGACGAACAGATACGCGATCGAGGTGACGGCTGACTGAGGGGGCGAAGACAAGCCGGCCGGTCCCACGGCTTCACCCCCGACGCGGCCCCGAACCGGAAAACCCGAAATCGAAAAACCCGAAAACCGGAAAAGTCACCGTCGGAAGTGAGCGGCGAAGCCTCGCTATGCGTATGGTCTTGTTGAGGACTCAAACACGCGGTGGGTGAGAGGCGGCCGAGACTGATGACGCACGGCATGAGAACCGACCCCGACGCCCCGTACCTCAACAACGGCCGTGACTGGCGCGACGCAGCCACCCGCTACGCCCTGCTCCCCCTTCGCGTCTTCCTCGGCGTCACCTTCATCTACGCCGGCCTCGACAAACTCACCGACAGCGCGTTCCTCTCCGAGTCCGGTTCCGGCTCGATCGGCGACATGATGCGCGCGGTCCGCGGCTCCTCGGCGATCCCGGGCCTCGTCGACATGGCCCTGGAGAACCCCGTGGCCTTCGGCTACACCATCGCCTTCGGTGAACTCGCCGTCGGCATCGGCACCCTCATCGGCCTCTTCGCCCGCCTGGCCGCGTTCGGCGGCGCCCTGATCTCCCTCAGCCTCTGGCTGACGGTCAGTTGGTCCGCCGACCCCTACTACTACGGCAACGACCTCCCCTACCTCATGGCCTGGCTCCCCCTGCTCCTCGCCGGCGCCTCGGTCTTCTCGGTCGACGCGGCCATCCGAGCCCGCCGCAGGCAACGAGCGGGCGGATACCGCTGACAGGCGGATACCACCGGACAGGGCAAACAGGGCGGCTGGACAGGGCGAACACCGCGAACGCGGCGCCGCGACAGCCGCCGAACCTTAATTCCCCGTCCCCCGATGCAACGGCTCCCCGACGACCGACTCGGAGGGGACCCCGTCCACACCGACGGGTATCTCCCCGGCGACCATCACCCGGTGCATGATCCGCGGAGCGTCCAGGTGAGCCGTGTCGTTGGGCGCGAGATGCACCGTGGCACGGTTGTCCCACAGCGCCACACTCCCGGGCTCCCAACGGAACCGCACCGTGTACTCCGGCCGCGTGATCTGCTCCACGAACATCTCCAGCAACAGTCTGCTCTCGGCCCGGGACACGTCGACGATGTGCTCGACGTAGTACGGGTTGACGTACAGGACGCGTTCCCCGCTCTCCGGGTGGACCCGCACCACGGGATGCACGGACGCCACCTGGTGGTCCTGGAGATGCCGCAGGTAGGCGTCGGGCCCGGAACGTGGCAGATAGCCGACCCCGAGCCGGTGCTCGGCCCGCAGTCCGTCGGCGAAGCGCCGCACGGGCTCGGACAGTCCCGCGTACGCGGTCGCCAGATTGGCCCATGTGGTGTCTCCGCCGTACGGCGGCACACTCTCGGCGCGGAGCAGGGTCAGGGCCGGCGGGTCGATGCGCGCGGTGTGGTCCGCGTGCCAGCCGCGCAGCGTCGAGTGGCGGCGGCGCTCCAGCCACTCGGCGCGCGACATCCCGTGCCGCCCCGCCAGCTCCAGCCGGTCGGCCGTCGTCTCGACCTGCGGAAAGTCCACGGGTGACGCCGAGCCCCGGGACCGCAGCGTGATCGGCTCCCCGAAGCGCCGGGCGAACGTCACCTGCCCCGCGTGGTCCAGCTTCTGCTCCCGGAAGAACACCACCTTCCAGCGCAGCAGCGCCGCCCGTATCTCCGCGACGACCGCGTCGTCGAGGGGACCCGCCAGATCCACGCCGTGGATCTCCGCCCCGATGTACCCGGCGGCCGGCCGCACACCGAGCCCGACCGCAGGCCGGTTCGTGTCGTTGCTCATCGACTCCTCGTCATCCTTCTGGGCCGCTCACCGCCGGCGTCCGGCGGACCGGACGCCCAACGGTTCAGGTAGGCCGGGTGGTAGCTCCGCGACCGCACCGACAGACGGTGGCCCCGCTCGACCGGCGCCCCTCGGTGCGCGATATCGCTGTCGATCACGATCAGACTGCCCGCCGGACCCTCCACGGGCACCAGCCCCGTGGTGAACTCCGGCTCGGGCAGCCGGGTCTGCCGCGAATCCGGCAGTGTCAGACGCCGACGGTTCTCCCGCTGGAGCGCCTTCGCGTGCCCCTGGGACCCGGGAAGGCAGCGGAACGCGCCGTTGGCCGTGGTGGTGTCGGTCAGATAGAGGAAGAACTTCAGCTGCGGCATACGGTCGTAGTGCATCTGCTGGCCGAGGTGCTCGGTGCCCACCACGTCCCGCACGACCATCAGGTCGTGGTTGAAGACATACGGCTCCCTCCCGAAGAACTCCTCTGCGACCCCCCGCATCCACTCCGCCTCGAACACCTCGGCCAGCCGCGCACAGTCGGCGACCGCCCGGGCACGCTCCAGCCGTATGCCATCACCCTCCGGGTAACTGCTCAGCTGCCGCGCGTGGCCGGGCTGCCGGTCCAGCACCGCAGACGCCTCGCCCGCGACAGCCGCCACCACCTCGGCGCCACCGAGATACCCCGGCAGGAACGCGAGCCCGTGCTCCGACACCGCCCGGGACACGGCCCCGGCGTCCACCACCGCGACCTCGAACGGACAGCTCTTCCCCATACGCGTCAGCCCCCAACGGCCCAAGAGCGTCAGCCCCGTCCCCTGCCGTCCGCTCTGTGTGCCCCGGCCTTCCCCCGCCATCACCCACGCATGCCGGACAGAGCCGAAGGTGTCCTGATTTCAGGGCGCCCGCCATGCCCCTCCGGCGGGCGTACACCGGGCCAGGGCGAGGCCGACAGGACTCACGCCGGCCCCGAACGCGGTGCCGGCGGCCCGCTCCCGCTCCGGGCCCCGGCCCAACCCCTCAAAGGCTCCCGACGCTCACCGGCTCGTGACCTGAACCGTCACGGGCTCTCGATGCATACGGGCTGGTGACCTGAACCGTCACAGCCTCTCGACGCACACGGGCTCCTGACCCCACAGGACCACCCAGGACCCCACAGGCTCCCGACACTCACGGGCCCTCGGCGCCCGCAGGCCCTCAATGCTTCATAGGCTCCCGATGCCGGCAAGCCCTCAGCGCCCTCACAGATTCTCGACGCCGACAGTCCCTCGGCGCCCCGCAGGCCCCCGCTGCCTCACATGCCTTGGCCGTGGGGCCCCGGCACCTCCGCGTCCGGCGGTTGTATGGACTCCGGAGCGCGCCGTGTCCGCCCGGACACCCGGCGTCTGCGTATCGCGTGGTTCAGGAACCCCACCGCGCTCGCGAGGCACAGGCCGAAGAAGACGAGGGGGATCACCGCGAACCACGGAGTGTCCCAGGCGCCGCCCGCGTCACCGGCGTAGATCACACCGGCGAGGGTGAGGAAGGAACCGGCGACGAGCTTGCCGGGCTGGAAGTCATGACGCAGCACGGGCCACCTCCGCCTGTCCCACGCCGACTTCGAGGTCGAGGTCGAGCGTGCCGCCGTTCTCGGCGTCACTCGTCGAACCGCTCGTGGGCGGTAGCGTCAACTGCTCGCGCTTGTCCGGTGCCACGTCCACGTCCTCCTTGTCCTCACCCGGCAACTGGATGTCGCCCACACCAACTTCGATGTTCAGCTTCACGGTGACGTCCGGTGGGACGATCACCTTCAGCTTGCCGACGCCCACTTCCGCGCCCATCGTGACCGTCTGCCCCTCGGACAGGTTCAGCTGCGTCAGGTCCAGCGTGGCCACGCCGGTGCCCAGCTCGTACTGCGGCTGCACCCGTGCCACGGTCGTCGGCGTCCACTCCGTGCGTATCCAGTGGGTGCTGATGTTCGCCGGAAGCGCCGCCGAGGCCGCCAGCAGCCCCGCGGTGACCACTGCGAGGAAGATCGAGCCGATCCCCGTGCGCCCCAGGAACGCGCTGACCGCGATGCCCAGGCCGAACACGATCAGGGCGCAGGCCAGCCCGGTCTGCAGGCTGGTGGCCAGCCCGTGGTCGTCCCACGTCAGGCTGGTACCCAGACCGCCGGCCAGCAGGGCGAGCAGGAACACCCAGCCGCCTATCCAGCGCGGACCCCGAGGCTTGGGCTCGCGTGCGGTGCGTGTGTCCTGGCGGTACGGCGTGCCGTGGGCGATGTTGATCGCTGCGGCGATGTCACGGTCCCGGGCGTCCCACGGTCCCCACAGATAGCCCGTGCCGCCCACATGCGTGCCGTCCTTGACGATCGGGTCACGCCACCAGGAGGGGCGGGAGGCGGGGACGGGCGGGGCCTGGGCCTCCGGCGGGGCGTCGGCGACGGCCTGCGCGGCGAGCGGGTCGGGGTCGGGGGTACCGCGCTGCTGCGACCAGTACCCCGCGCCGGCCAGGAGGAGGGAGAGCACGACGGCGAAGGTCAGTACGGAGCCGTTGCCCAGCAGGGTGAGAAACACGCCGCAGCCGACCAGGGCGAAGAGCACGGCCGCCATGGCCTGGCCGTCGACGCGGCCGGTCAGCAGCTTGCGTACCTCGTTCTCCTCCTCGTCGTCGTACGGCACGAACAGCCACACGAAGCCGTAGAAGATGAGCCCGAGACCGCCGGCCGCGGCCAGCACCGCGAGCACGATCCGGAAGATCACCGGATCCATGTCGCACTGCCGTCCCAGCCCGGCACACACCCCGCCCAGCATCTTGAACCGCCGGTCACGCCGGAGCCTGGCCGGAATGGCGGGCCCGGCCTGCTCGGCAGGTCCCGCCGGCCCGGTCGGCCCGGCGGGATCACCGGGTCCGCCCGGTCCCTCCGGTCCGCCCGGTCGGCCAGGAGCGCCGGTCGTCCCCTCGGTCCCCTTCGCCTGATCCGCACCCGCACCCGCACCCGCACCCGCACCCGCACCCGCGTGCGCGCTCGTGCTCGCGTGTGCGTGCGGGTGCGCGTGCGCGCGCGGCTCCTTGACCATGCCCGGTGCGGGCACGGCGCCCCGCGGCCCGGAGCCTGGCTGCTGGGCGTCCGAGCCGGGGCCCGGGTCCCCTGCCGCGTGCTGCTGATCCGTCATGTGTCCATCGTGACCGCAGAGGCCGCCCGACGGCAGTCGGGATGACCCTGGCCGAACCCTGATATTGGCCCAGGGAAGTGTTCGATCTCGGGTTGGTCGAAGATCAGGGGAGTCTCGGGGGTCGACCCTGATGCCCCAGCCCGCCATGCGTGTGAACATCGATGGCATGCCGGAAGCCGCAGCACTGCCAGTCGACACCCCGCGGCCCCCGCGCAAGCTCTACCGCAGCAGCGACGGACGCTGGCTCGGAGGCGTGGCGCGAGGGCTCGCCGGGCATCTCGGGCTGCCTGTGGCCTGGGTGCGCATCGTGTTCGTCGGCCTGTTCCTCGCGGACGGCCTCGGCACGCTGGTGTACGCGGCGTTCTGGTTCTTCGTCCCGCTCGGCGTGGGCGGCGTCGACAACCAGCGGCCCCCTGCCATCGCCACCGAGACCGCGCCGGACGGCCGCCGCAGACTCGTGGCACGCAAGCCGGACAAGGGCCAGATCGTCGCCCTGCTCCTCATGGTCGTCGTGGCCATGGTCTTCGTCGGCAATGTGAACCTCGGCGACGGGGCCGAGGCGTATCTGTTGCCGACCGTGCTGGTCGCCGCGGGCGTCGCCCTGGTCTGGCGCCAGGCGGACAACGCGCGGCGGGCCCGGTGGGTCGAGGTCGGCCGCCGTCGCCGCACGCTCACGCTGCTCCGCTCCGTGGCCGGCATCCTGCTCGTCACCGCGGGCGTCTCCGGGATATTCGTCCTGCAGGGCTCCGCCGCCCACCTCGGCTCGGTGCTGCAGGCGGCGCTCGCGGTCCTCGTCGGCATAGCGCTGCTCGCCGGCCCTTACCTCGTCCGCATGACCCAGGACCTCTCCGAGGAGCGGCTCATGCGTATCCGCGCCCAGGAGCGGGCGGAGGTCGCGGCCCACGTCCACGACTCGGTGCTGCACACGCTCACGCTGATACAGCGCAACGCGGAGAACGCGAACGAGGTACGCCGCCTCGCCCGCGCCCAGGAGCGCGACCTGCGCAACTGGCTCTACAAACCCGAGGGCACCGGCAAGGACGAGGACGACGAGCCCGATACGCTCGCCGAGGCCGTACGGAGGTGCGCCGCGGAGGTCGAGGACAAGCACGGCGTCCCCATCGAAGTCGTCATAGTCGGCGACTGCCCTCTCGACGAGGGCTTGACCGCGCAGATGCAGGCCGCCCGCGAGGCGATGGTGAACGCGGCCAAGTACGGTGGCGAGGGCGGCGCCGTACAGGTCTACGCTGAAGTCGAGGGCAAGACGGTCTTCGTGTCCGTCCGCGACCGCGGCCCCGGCTTCGACCTCGACTCGATACCCGCCGACCGCATGGGCGTTAGAGAATCGATCATCGGCCGCATGGAGCGCAACGGCGGCACGGCACGGCTCCGAGCCGTACCGGACGGCGGCACGGAGGTCGAGCTGGAGATGGAGAGGGCGGAGACGACGTCATGAGCGAGGCGAACGGGCGGGACGAGTCGCTAGAGAACGTGGCGGGCACGAACGGGCCTTCCGGGCAGGAGAGTTCGCCCGGCGTGGACGAGCCCCCGGTGGCCGCCGCTAGCGGTGAGCCGGCCCAGGGCGTCGAGCCGGGCGCGGTCGGGCCCGACAAGGCCGGGCCCGACAAGGCCGCGGCGGCGAGTGGCTCCGGGCCCGGGCGGCATGCCCGGGTGGTGCTGGTGGACGACCACCGCATGTTCCGTACGGGCGTGCAGGCCGAGATCGGGCAGACGGCGCGTACGGGCGTCGAGGTGGTCGGGGAGGCCGCGGACGTCGACCAGGCGGTGAGCGTCATCACCGCCACCCGCCCCGAGGTGGTGCTCCTCGACGTCCATCTGCCGGGCGGCGGCGGGGTGGAAGTACTGCGCCGCTGCGCCGCGTTGATGGCCGACGCCGAGCAGCCCGTCCGCTTCCTCGCCCTGTCCGTCTCGGACGCGGCGGAGGACGTCATCGGTGTCATCCGCGGCGGTGCGCGCGGCTATGTCACGAAGACGATCACCGGCACGGACCTGGTGAACTCCATCTTCCGGGTCCAGGACGGAGACGCGGTCTTCTCGCCACGGCTGGCCGGCTTCGTCCTCGACGCCTTCGCCTCGACCGACGCCCCGCCCGTCGACGAGGACCTCGACCGACTCACCCAGCGCGAGCGTGAGGTACTCCGCCTCATCGCCCGCGGGTACGCGTACAAGGAGATCGCCAAGCAGCTCTTCATCTCCGTCAAGACGGTGGAGTCCCATGTCTCCGCCGTCCTGCGCAAGCTCCAGCTCTCCAACCGTCATGAGCTGACCCGGTGGGCGACGGCGCGGCGACTGGTGTGACCGGGGCCGGTGACGGCTCGCGACCGACGCCACCCCGTGCGGCGCCCGGCTCACACGACCCGAGTGGCTCCCGCGAACGGCATCTCGTCGATCGGGGCCAGCCGGACCGGGGCCGACGGGTTCGGGGCGTGGATCATCTGGCCGTGGCCCACGTAGATGCCGACGTGGCTGATCCCGGAGTAGAAGAAGACCAGGTCACCTGGCTGGAGTTCGGAGCGCGCGACCCGCTGGCCGGCGTCGATCTGGGCGTACGTCGTGCGGGGCAGTGAGATGCCGGCGGAGCGGTACGCGGCCTGGGTCAGGCCCGAGCAGTCGAAGGCGTCGGGGCCGGTGGCGCCCCAGACGTAGGGGCTGCCGAGTTTGGAGTAGGCGTACGAGACGGCCGCCGCGGCGCGGGAGTTGGGCGCGGCGGCGGTGGAGGACGACGGCGAGACGGGGCCCGGGTCCCGTACGGCCGCGGAGGAAGAGCGCGAGGCGTGCCCCGTCCCGCCCTCCCTGTCCAGCTGGGCGCGCTCCTCGGCCGACAGCCGGGCGAGGAGCTGCCGGGCCTCGGCCAGCTTCCCGGTGATCGTGCCCTTGTGCCGCTTCAGCTCCGCCTGCCGTGACTTGAGGGAGGTCAGCTCGATGTGTGCGGCCCCCCGCAGCTGTTCGATCTCGCGCAACTGCTTGCGCACGCGTGCCAGGTCGGAGGCCTGCCGGCTGCCGACGCGTTCGGCGAACGCGGCGCCCTCCAGGTACCGGTCCGGATCGCCGGACAGCGCGAGCTGCACCGCAGGATCGATGCCGCCGCCCCGGTACTGGGCGGCCGCCATCGAACCCAGCTTGTCCCGCGCCGAGTTGAGGCCCTCCGTGCGGCGCGCGGCCTCGTCCCGCAGCTCCTCCAGCCGCTCCTGCGCCTTGTCGGCCTTCTCCTTGGCCCCGTTGTACTTCTCGGTGGCGGCCTCCGCCTCCTCGTACAGCTTGTTCACCTTCGCCTTGACCTGCGTCGGTGTGAGTTCGGGCTCGGCGTGCCCGGTTCCGTCGAAGCCGGTCGCACTCGCCGCGCCCGCGAGGGCGATCGTGGCGGCGGTGCGGGCCGTATTGCCGCTGAGCGAGCGCTGTCGGGGCTTGCGGTGCGCTGCCACGTGGACTCCACGTCCTCTCGTACGGCCGCCGTCTGCACACAGACCGCCTGGGGGAGCGGTTGCACGTCCGGCGGCGCCCGCACAGGGGGAGCGGGACGCCGCCGGACCTTCTCGGCGGGGTGTCCGACTGCCGCCCCTGGCCCGGGCGGCGGTGGGGAGCCGGTCACCTGGTGGAGGACGCTAAACCTGACCGCGACGGCGGCGTGACGCGTTGTACGGAACTGGCGCGGGTGGACCGCCGGGTGACCGCATACGACCGTGATCCCGGTCCGCCGCCGACGACTTCGCGCGGTGCGATGACCAATGCGGCGATTCCGGGACATCGGGGGGCCGTGCGGTGCTATGGGGCGCATATATGCGAGTTTTCGGGGTGGCCCTGCGGACTCTCCGGGGGCCGGTCCGGTGTCGGACAGCGGCCAGGGGCCTTAATAGGCTCCGCCCCATGGACGTACTCATTCACATCTTCGTCGCCCTGCACATCATCGGCATCGCCGCCCTCCTGGGCGGCTTCCTCACCCAGATGAAGGCGATGGGCGAGGGCACGGCCCGCTTCGTCCCCGCGATGCTCCACGGCGCGCTCACCATGCTCGTCACCGGCGTGGTCCTCGTCGGCCTCAACCAGGCCGACGATCAGACCGTCAACAACGTCAAGGTCGGAGTGAAGCTGGCGCTGCTGGTCGTGATCCTCGGGCTCGTGTATGTGAAACGGGACGAGGAGAAGGTGGACAAGGGCCTGTTCGGGCTGGTGGGGCTGCTGACCACGGCCAACGTCTTCATCGCGGTGATGTGGACCTGAGGAGGGCAGCCCCCGGAGCGCCTACGCCCGTCTCACGTCACGCCGGCCGCACCACGCTGTGGATCGACGACTCCCCGTCGTAGAAGATCGACTCCTCGCGGACGTACGTGCCGGGCTTGGGTGCGTGGATCATCATGCCGTTGCCGATGTAGAGGCCGACGTGGCTGATGTCGTCGTAGAAGAAGACCAGGTCACCGGGGGTGATGTCGGCGAGGGAGACCGTGGTGCCCGCCTTGACCTGGTCCCAGGTGGTGCGCGGGAGGTCGACGCCGGCGGCCTTCCAGGTGGCCTGGGTGAGGCCGGAGCAGTCGTAGGAGTCGGGGCCGGTGGCGCCCCAGACGTACGGCTTGCCGATCTGGGCGCGGGCGAAGGCGAGGGCCTTGGCGGCCTTGGTGGCGTAGGTGGGGTCCTCCGCCACGGTGCTGGTGGAGGCGCTGGGTTCCGTTGAAGTCGAAGCCGAGCCGCTGGGAGCGCTGGTGGTCTCCTGCTGCTCGGTCTGGGCGGCCTGCGCCGCCGCCTGCTGCTCCGCGAGCTCCTGCGCCTTGCGCTCGGCCTCCTCCTGCTGCTTCCGCTCGATCGCCGCGAGGCGGGCCTTCTCCTCGGCGGTGAGCTCCGAGAGCAGTTCGCGGGCCGCGGTGAGCTTCGCCTGGACGGTGGCCTTGGTGGTCTTGAGCGTGCTCTGCGACTCGGTGAGCGTTTCGAGGCTCTCGGTCGCCTCCTGCCGCTTCTCCTCGGTCTCGGCCTGCTGCGTGATGTACTCGTCGACGGTCTCCTTCTGACGCTCGGTCAGACGATCCATCAGCTGGTTCTGGTCGAAGTAGTCCTGGGGACTGTCGGCCAGCAGGAAGGTCGCCGTGCCGGAGTCGGCCGCGCCGGTGCGGTACTGGGCGGCGGCGAACGAACCCAGCTTCTCCCGCGCCTCGTTGAGCTTCTCCGTGCGCTGGGCGACGTCGTCCAGGAGGGTGTCGACGCGCTCCTTCTGCTTGGTCGTCTTCTCCTTGACCGCGTTGTACTTCTCGGTGGCCGACCCGGCCTGGCGGTAAAGGTCGCCGACCTTCTTCTCGACCTCTTCGAGGCTCGGCTTGTCGTCGGTCGAGGGAGCGGCGTCGGCCGTCTGCGAGAGCAGGGCCACGGAGGTGAGGGCGGCCGTCGCGAGGGCGGGGGTGCGTATGCCTGTGCGGGCAGGACGCGGCTTTCGGTGCGGCGCCATGGCGCAGCGACTCCTTCCGTTGTCCGCCTACCGAGTTAGCTGTCGGGTTCGGGCGCGTGCTTCGGAAGGTTTGCCCTACGACTCCTGCCGCGGACGGCAGCCGAGTCGATTCACCCCAAGGTCGGTGGGTCCCCGGCTCCGGCTGCCACGCGGGCGCACCGGACTCAGCGGAGGCAGTACGGCCCGGCGACGTTCGCCGGTGGGGGTCGTACGGCCTGTTTAGCACGCTAGCCAACTCGTGTGGCCCCTGGGAAGGTTGATGTTCGATATGCCCGATACGTTTTCGTGACCTTATCTTGAAGCGGTGGCGGCCGCGGCCGGTTCTGGATGGTCTAGGAATGTTTGTAGGGTTTTGTGATGTTCGCCCCAATCTGGCAGTGGGCTCAGGTGGCTTGGTTGCGGACCGCGACAGTGTGACGCTTGAGGGTGAGAGGCGCCCGGGGCGGCCGACTCTGGAGGATCCCCCGCCGCTGAGCGCCGCCCCGCAAGGAAAAGCGGCCGGATTCCCAGGGTGGCGGCGGGGTGTCAGTGGAGCAGCCTAGACTCGGAGAGCGATGAGCAGCCTCTTTGACGACAGCTTCCTGGCGGACCTCAAGGCCCCGCGGGCCCACGAGGAAGAACCCCCGCCGCCGCCCGAGGACGATCACGTACCGGAGCCGGTTCCGGACGATCTGTTCGGCGGGAAGTTCGACGTGCCGCCGGACCGGGACGCCTACTACCGCGACGGCGCCCCACGCCCCGCCATCGACGCGGCGGCGCTCCTGGAGGGGCTGAACGACAACCAGCGCGCGGCCGTCGCGCACTCCGACTCGCCTCTGCTCATCGTGGCCGGCGCCGGCTCCGGCAAGACCCGTGTGCTCACCCACCGCATCGCGTACCTGCTGGCCGAGCGGAACGTGCACCCGGGGCAGATCCTCGCCATCACCTTCACCAACAAGGCCGCGGGTGAGATGAAGGAGCGCGTCGAGCAGCTCGTCGGCCCGCGCGCGAACGCGATGTGGGTGATGACCTTCCACAGCGCGTGCGTGCGCATCCTGCGGAGGGAAAGCAAGAAGCTCGGCTTCACCTCGTCCTTCTCCATCTACGACGCCGCCGACAGCAAGCGCCTGATGGCCCTGGTCTGCCGCGACCTGGACCTCGACCCCAAGCGCTTCCCGCCCAAGTCCTTCAGCGCCAAGATCTCGAACCTGAAGAACGAGCTGATCGACGAGGAGGACTTCGCCGCCCAGGCCTCCGACGGCTTCGAGAAGACCCTCGCCCAGGCGTACGCGCTCTACCAGTCGCGCCTGCGCGAGGCCAACGCGCTCGACTTCGACGACCTGATCATGACGACGGTCAACCTGCTCCGCGCCTTCCCGGACGTCGCCGAGCACTACCGCCGCCGCTTCCGGCACGTCCTGGTCGACGAGTACCAGGACACGAACCACGCGCAGTACGCCCTCGTGCGGGAACTGGTCGGCACCTCCGAGCACCCCGTAGACGTCCCGCCCAGCGAGCACGACGTCCCGCCCGCCGAGCTGTGCGTCGTGGGTGACGCCGACCAGTCGATCTACGCCTTCCGGGGCGCGACGATTCGCAACATCCTCCAGTTCGAGGAGGACTACCCGGACGCGACGACGATCCTGCTGGAGCAGAACTACCGCTCCACGCAGACGATCCTCTCCGCCGCCAACGCCGTCATCGAGCGCAACGAGTCCCGCCGCCCCAAGAACCTGTGGACCAACGCCGGCGCGGGCGCCCGGATCACCGGCTATGTCGCCGACACCGAGCACGACGAGGCCCAGTTCGTCGCCGACGAGATAGACCGCCTGACGGACGCGGGCGAGGCGAAGGCCAAGGACGTCGCCGTCTTCTACCGTACGAACGCCCAGTCCCGTGTCTTCGAAGAGGTCTTCATCCGCGTCGGCCTGCCCTACAAGGTCGTCGGCGGCGTCCGCTTCTACGAGCGCAAGGAGGTCCGGGACGTCCTGGCGTACCTGCGGGTGCTGGCGAACCCGGAGGACTCGGTCCCGATGCGCCGCATCCTCAATGTGCCCAAGCGGGGCATCGGCGAGCGCGCCGAGGCGATGATCGACGCCCTGGCCCAGCGGGAGAAGATCAGCTTCACGCAGGCGCTCCGGCGCGTCGACGAGGCGTACGGCATGGCCGCGCGCTCCACGAACGCCGTCAAGCGGTTCAACACGCTGATGGAGGACCTCCGTACGATCGTCGAGTCCGGCGCGGGCCCGGCGACCGTCCTGGAGGCGGTCCTCGAACGCACCGGCTATCTGGCCGAGTTGCAGGCCTCGACCGACCCGCAGGACGAGACCCGTATCGAGAACCTTCAGGAACTCGCCGCCGTGGCCCTGGAGTTCGAACAGGAGCGCGGGGAGGGCGAGGCGGGCACGCTCTCCGACTTCCTGGAGCAGGTGGCCCTGGTCGCCGACTCCGACCAGATCCCCGACGAGGAGGAGGACGGCGCGGGCGTCATCACGCTGATGACCCTCCACACCGCCAAGGGTCTCGAGTTCCCGGTGGTCTTCCTGACGGGCATGGAGGACGGAGTCTTCCCGCACATGCGCGCCCTCGGCCAGACCAAGGAACTGGAGGAGGAGCGGCGGCTCGCGTACGTGGGCATCACGCGCGCGCGGGAGCGGCTCTACCTCACCCGGTCGGCGATGCGCAGCGCGTGGGGCCAGCCCTCGTACAACCCGCCGTCGCGCTTCCTGGAGGAGATCCCGGCGGCACACCTGGAGTGGAAGCGGACGGGGGCCACCGCCCCGGTCTCGTCGGGCCCGGCGTCGGGCGTGGCCGCCTCGCTGTCGTCCTCCCGCTCCCGCTCGTCGGCCTCGGGCGCGTCCGGCTTCGCGACCCGGCGCACCAATGAGAAGCCGGTGGTGTCCCTGGCCGTCGGCGACCGCGTCACCCACGACCAGTTCGGCCTCGGCACCGTCGTCGCCGTCAAGGGCACGGGTGCGAACGCCGAGGCGACGATCGACTTCGGGGACACCAAGCCGAAGCGGCTGCTGCTGCGGTACGCGCCGGTGGAGAAGCTCTAGGCGCTCCGCTGGGAGTGCGGTGATGCAACTGCGGGCCGGTGGGGGCTGGTCGCGCCCACGCGGCGGAGCCGCATATCGACACAGCCCCGCGCCCCGTACGGGGCGCGGTACCGCGCCGGACTTTTCGCTTACGTCGGGTCGAGCCCGTGGCTGCGCAGCCACGACAACGGGTCGATCGACGAGCCGCCCATGGGCCGGACCTCGAAGTGCAGGTGCGGGCCGGTCGAGTTGCCCGAGTTCCCCGAGTACGCGATGGTGTCGCCCGCCTTGACGGTCGTACCCGAGACGACCGCGTACGTGGAGAGGTGGCAGTACCACGTCTCCGTCCCGTCCATCGCCGTGACGATGACCATGTTCCCGTACGCGGGGTTCCACTCGGTCCGCACGGTCCCGTCGGTCGCCGCCATCACCTTCGACCCGTACGACACGGGGAAGTCGATGCCGGTGTGGACGGACATCCAGTTGATGCCGGACTGGCCGTAGTAGGCGCTGAGCCCGTTCTGCGCGACCGGCAGCGCGAACTTCGGCCGCAGCCGCTCCTTGCGGGCCGCCTCCGCGGCCGCCCTCTTCCTCTCGGCCTCCTGCTGTGCCTTGAGGTCGAGACGTTCCTGCGTACGGCTGGCCCGGTCGGCGAAGTCGTCTGCCTCTGCGGAGAGGCTTTCGAGCTGGGTGTCGAGCTTGTTGTTGGCGGCGGACGGTTTCACCGCACTGGCGTCCGACGCGCTCGCCGTCGTCTCCTTGCCGTCGTCCCCGCCGACGCTGCCCACGGAGGCGGCGGCGATCCCGGCGACTCCCATGACGCACGCCGACGGAACCGCGACGGTCAGTACGGCGGAACGCTTCGCGGGTGCCCGGCGGCGGGAACGCGCGGCCGCGCGGGCGGCGGCCCGCCCGCCGGTGCAGGGGCCGGGAGCCGGGGCGTCGGCAGGGCTGGTGTCCTCTTCGTCGTCGAGGAGCGGGGGGCGCTCTTCACCGGAGGCGTCGAACTCGTCCTCCGGGGAGGTGGGTTCGTCGGGGTCGTCGTACGGATCGACCTGCTCGAAGGTCGCGGTCGCCTGCTGGTCGAAGGCGTCGGGGGAGGGATGCTCGAAGGCTTCGCCGGACGGCTGCCCGTACGTCTTCTCCGGCGCGGCGTGCTGCTCGTCGTACGTCTCGTACGCCTCGTGGCCGTCGGCAGTCGGGGACGAGGCGTCGCTGTTCCACTGCGTGGCGTCGTACGCGCCGGTGTCGAAGTGCTGCGCGCCCGACCACTGCTGAGTCTGGTCCTGCTGCCCCAACTGGTCGGCCTGTCCGAGCTGTTCGGCCTGGAGCCAGTCGCTCGCGTCCCACTGGCCGGAGGCCTCGGGGCTCGTCGGCTGTGCGGGGATGTCCGCGAGATGCTCGTACGCGGCCGTCCAGCCGGTCGTCTCGTAACTGCCCGTGTCGTACGCCGCCTGATGCTGGGCCGCGTACGGGTCGTAGTTCAGCGTCTGGTGGCTGCCGGTCGACCACTGCGTGGCGTCGTGGCAACCCGTCGCGCCGTCTCCGGGCATGTCGCCGAAGAGGGGGTCGGTGGCGAAGCTCGCGGTCGCGTGGGCACCGGCGTCGAAACCGGTGGCGGTGGCGGCGGAGGCGTCATACGTGGTGAAGTCGGTGAAGTCACCGTATGTGGCTTCCTGGTGGCCGTACGACGCGTAGTGCGCCGAACTGGCATCGGAAGCCGGAGCCGGGGGTGTTGCGGTCCCCGACAGGTGACGATCGTTCACCAACTTCTCTTTCGCCTCGACGACAGGGGCTGCCAGAGCAGTGCGGCGACTGTACCCGGCGGTATGCGGGCGCGACAATCTTCAACCAGGTTTCCGGCCCGCAGGAAACGGGCATTCGGCCGTCTTTCGGCGGTCCGTAGACGTAGCTTTGGCCTGGCGTTCGAATAGCGTTCGAGAATGTGTGGCCCTGCTGAGGCCGTTGTTCTGTTGTGTCGAGGCGTCGATACGGGGTTGTGGCGGGCCAGCGGTGTGGCTTACGCCACTGTCAGGCCGCCGGAGTGCGCCGTGGCGCGCGTTCCCGACGTCCCGGTGGCGGTCGCGGAGGTCTGGCCGGGCGTGTCGGACAGGTCGAGCGCCTGGCATATCCCGGCGGCGACGGCGGGGTGCACGGGCAGGGCGAGGTGCCCGACGCCGCTCACCCGCACGTTCTGCGCCATCAGGTCCGGGTGGTCGATGCAGGCGGTCTCCAGCGGCTCCATCAGGTGGTCGAGGTCGCTCCAGAAGGCCACGAAGTGCGTACGGCAGTCGGGCGCGGGCTCGCGCAGCTCCTTGAGCACCTCGGAGCCCGGGCGCATCTGCCGTACGATCGGGTGCGCGTCCATCAGCGGGGCCACGCTCGTACCCGCGTGCGGTGTGCCGAGCGTGACGAGCGTACGGACGCGGGTGTCGCCGCCGAGCCGCTGCGCGTAGTAGCGCGCTATCAGCCCGCCGAGGCTGTGCCCGACGATGTCGACCCGCTCACTGCCCGTGCGCTCGCAGATCTCCTCTATGTGGCGGCCGAGGAGCTCGGCGGCGGTACGTATGTCGCAGGTCAGCGGAGAGTAGTTGAGCGACTCGACCCGCTGGTGGCCGTACTGGGCGAGGGAGCGGCGCAGCAAGACGAAGACCGAGCGGTTGTCTATGAACCCGTGCAGGAGGACGACCGGCGGTTTGGCCTGCGTGGGCAGCGGGGCGGCGTCCGGAGAGGGGGGCGCGGGCACGGTCCGGCGCTCCTGGACGATCCCGGAGGGGTAGAGGAGCAGATGCCCGGCGAGGATCGCGATCTCCAGGGCGGTCGCCTTCAGCAGGGACACCGAGAGCCCCGCCAGCCTGCTGGGGAACAGCTGCTGGCAGAGCGGTAGAAAGGGCTGCAGTGCCCGGGTGACCTTCATGGCCGACCTCCCGTCGGCACGCGCGAGGACGGCTCTGTCCCCCGTGTGCCCTCGTGGTGAGCCGGCATGGAGGTGAACGGTGAGGGCGCGTGCGAGGCGTACGCGGCGCGTGGGGCGCCGGTGACGCGACGAGGGTCCCCGCTGCGGTGGTGCCGGAGCGCCCCGTCGCTTATGCGGCAAGGTTCCCCTGCGCCTCCGTGAAGTCGTGGATCCCCGCTTCCTCGCTCGTGCCTTCCCCGATGCGCCCCACCACCACGGCCTCCCTCCGGTGGTGCGGTGGTACGGCTGCCTCGTTGCGGCTCTCCTTGCGCATGTCCCCACCGTGGCGCGTGTGTCACGAGTCCGTGCGGCGTGCATGCCGCCCGTCCCCGCGACACGTGTGCCGCGGAAACCGGGAACAGTGCGCTGCGAACGTGTCCCACTGTGTGATTTCCCCCTCGGTCTGCACCGCGAAACTGCCGGTTGCGGGATGCTGGAGATAACGTTCGTTCACTTCCCCGGCCGGTACGGTGTGGGGCGCCCGTGCCGAGCAGGCGCATCCGGTGCGGTGAAGAGCGGTATAAGCGAGATGTGACGTATGCGCGAGGTGTGCGATGTGCGGCGCGCATGCCGTGTGTTTCGCTCCGTCGGGTACGGGATGGTGTAGTCGTTTCATGGAGGCAGTGATGGGTGTGGCAGCCGGTCCGATCCGCGTGGTGGTGGCCAAGCCGGGGCTCGACGGCCACGATCGCGGGGCCAAGGTGATCGCGCGGGCACTGCGCGACGCCGGTATGGAGGTCATCTACACGGGCCTCCACCAGACGCCGGAGCAGATCGTCGACACCGCGATCCAGGAGGACGCCGACGCGATCGGCCTCTCCATCCTCTCCGGCGCCCACAACACGCTCTTCGCGGCCGTCATCGCCCTCCTCAAGGAGCGCGACGCCGAGGACATCCTCGTCTTCGGCGGTGGCATCATTCCCGAGGCCGACATCCCGCCCCTGAAGGAGAAGGGCGTCGCCGAGATCTTCACGCCAGGCGCCACCACCGCGTCGATCGTGGACTGGGTCCGCGCGAACGTGCGGCAGCCGGCAGGGGCGTAGGCCCCCGGCCCCGGCGAGCGCGCGCCTGTGCGGCGGGCCGGGCATGCGGCGGGCCCGGCCTGTGGTGGCGGGCGCACCTCCGGCCTGGACGGGCCGGAGGCCTCGTGCTCCTCGGCGGGTCATGGCGGGGTCAGCTCCTCGCGCATGGTCGCCCTCAGGCGCAGGGTCGTGGTGAGGCGCTGGAAGGCCTCGGACCAGTAGCCACCGGCGCCGGGGGAGGCGTCCTCGGGGTCCTCGGGTGTGGCCGTGAGCGCGTCGAGGCGGGCCGCCTCCGCGGGGGCGAGGCACCGCTCGGCGAGCCCCATGACGCCGCTGAAACTCCACGGGTAACTGCCCGCGTCCCGCGCGATGTTGAGCGCGTCCACGACCGCGCGGCCCAGCGGCCCGGACCACGGCACCGCGCACGCCCCCAGCAGTTGGAAGGCCTCCGACAAGCCGTGCGTGGCGATGAAACCCGCGACCCAGTCGGCCCGCCCGGCGGGGTCCAACGTGGCCAGCAGCTTGGCCCGCTCGGCCAGCGACACGGCCCCCGGCCCGGCGGCCTCGGGCACGGAGGGCGCCCCCAACAGCGCCCGTGACCAACCGGAGTCCCGCTGCCGTACGGCCGCCCGGCACCACGCGGCGTGCAACTCGCCCTGCCAGTCGTCCGCCACCGGCAGCGCCACGATCTCCTCCGGCGTACGGCCGCCGAGGCGCCGTGACCACATCCCGAGCGGCGCCGCCTCCACCAACTGGCCCAGCCACCAGGACCGTTCACCCCGGCCCGCCGGAGCCTTGGGCACGACACCGTCGCGCTCCATGCCCGCGTCGCACTCGTGCGGCGCCTCCACCACGATCGTGGGCGCGCCCCGCGTGTGATCGACGGCCACGCACGACCCGGCACGCTCCGCCATCCGCCCCGCGAGCGCCGAACCGGGCAGCGCCGACAGCAGCTCCGCCGCCGTCGCCCGCACATTCCGGCTGCGGTCCGTCAACGCCCGCTCCAGGAAGGGCTCGTCCTCGGCGCTCAGCCCCGTCCGCAGCGAGTCGAGGAACATCAGCCGGTCCTCGGCCCGTTCCGTCGCCCACGTCGTCTCCAGCAGCGCGCGGGCCGCCGCGGGCTCCTGGGCCCGGACCGCCGAGAGCAGCGCCACGCGCTCCGCGAACAGACCTTCCTCCCACAGCCGTTGGACCCGCTCGGGATCGTCGGGGCCGGGCACCGCAGCGCCGCCACCCGGCGTGGCCCGCAGCGCGAACCGCCAGTCCGGGTTCAGCCGCGCCAGCCACAGCGCGCGCGGACCCGCGAAGGCCAGGGCCGCGGGCCGTAGATCCGTACGCCCCCGGGCCGCGTCCAGCAGCGCCGGCAGCGCCTCCGGCGGCGCCGCGAACCCCCGCTCGTTCGCCAGCGCCAGCCACTGCGGCAGCAACTCCATCAGATCGGGCGCCGTCCCCCTGCGGCCACCGTTGCTCCCCGCACCGGGGCGGTCGGCCAGCAGCCTCGTGAGCCTGCGCGCGGCAGCCGGGGGCAAC
Source organism: Streptomyces sp. NPDC002845 (assembly GCF_053591955.1). NCBI lineage: Bacteria > Bacillati > Actinomycetota > Actinomycetes > Kitasatosporales > Streptomycetaceae > Streptomyces > Streptomyces sp. NPDC002845. The sequence goes on from NZ_JBSFUU010000001.1 coordinate 124,302, forward strand.
GGCGGCCGCGGATCGTCGACGGCGGGCTCCGGCCGACCCGCGGCCCGCGCGGGCCGCACCCCCGCCCTCCGCCGTACGGTCTCCACCGCCGCCGCGTCCAGCAGGGCCACTGGCGCCTCCCGCCCGGCCGCCACACCTGGCGGCGTGCGCCGCTCGGTGCCGAGCAACGCCGCCGTGACGAGTTCCTCCCAGGGGGTTCCCGCGCGGGCGTCCGGCGGGGCAGAAGTGCCGTTCATGAGGGTCCTTTCTGTACGTGGCTCTCTGTGCGTGGCTGTCTGCGCGTGGCTGGTGAGCGGCTTGTCGGTTGAACTCGTCAGTTGAAGAGGACGTGGTGTGCGGTCCCGGCCGGGGCCGCCGGCATCCGGCGCCGCCTCAGCACAGCCCCACCGCCTCCCCCGCACCCTCCGGCCACGCCGTCAGCGGGGTGAAACCCCGGTGGCCGCACTCGCCGAAGACCGTGACGGGGGCGCCGCCGGAGAGAGCGACGAGGCGCCACAGGCCTGGCCGGGAGCGGAGGGACGCGGCGACAGGGAGGGCCAGGTCGCCGTCCGCGTCGGCGAGTTGCCAGGAGTCACCGTCGGGGGTCGGTATGACCCGGGCGAGGGTGACCGGGACGGAGTCCAGCCAGGGGTCGTCGCGCAGCGCATCGCCGTAGCGGGCCGCCGCCTGCGCCGGAGTGACCCCCGGCGGCCGTATCGCCGCGGGCTCGGGCGCGGTGAACCGCTCGCCGAGAGCGGCCCGGAGCCGGCCCGCGCCCGGATAGGCGGACACGTCCGCCTCGAAGGCCAGCCCCACCGGCAGCGACAACTCGGGTGCGCGTCCTGCCGCCCCGTAGGAGAGGAGCAGTGCCGTGCGGTCCGACTCGGCGCCGTACAGCCAGATGCGGCGGGTCGTCAGGCGGGCGTCCGCCGTGTCGTACTGGGCGAGAACCAGCCAGCGGTCGCGCACCGGCGGGCCATCCGGTGAGCCGGGCAGGCCGACCCGCGAACGGACCGTCGCCGCCAGCCCCTCTGGCAGCCGCTCGCGCCGCAGCCAGCCCCTGTCGAGGAGGTGGAGCAGCGCGCACTCCTCCAGCAGCCGGACCGGCCAGCCTGGGCCGGACGACGGGATCGCCCCCAGCTCCCGCACCCGCGCCGCCAGTCCCGGTGCCTGCGCGTCGACCATCCGGGCCGCTGTCTCCTCCCACAGCCCGTACCCCGACTGCTCAGCCGCCGCCAGACCGCCCCGCAACAGGTCGGCCAGCCGCTGCTCCAACTCCGCCGCCCCCGCGGTGATCCGCTCCGCGCGCCGCTCCGCCCTGCGGCGCGCCGCCTCCGGGTCACCCGACGTGGCCCCAGATGCCCCTCCCGTCGTCGTCCTCTTCTCCTCCGCGCGCCGCCGGCGCCCCTCCGTCCACTGCTCCGCCCAGTCCGGCGCCTGCCCACACGGCACCGCACCGTCGGCGCCCGCCCAGAGCAACAGCAGCCCCAGCGCGTGCTTGCACGGGAACTTGCGGCTCGGACAACTGCACTTGTACGCGGGCCCGGTGGAGTCCGCGACGTCGATGACCGTCTGATACGGCTTGCTGCCACTGCCCTTGCACAGCCCCCACACCGTCCCCTCGTCAGAACTGCCCGCCTCCGACCACGGCCCGGCCGCGCCGAGTTTGCTTCCCGCTTTGCGTGAAGCGGCGTCAGGCGCCAGTGCCAGCACCTGATCCGCTGTCCAGCGCACCCCCTGCTGAGTCATGTCATCGAAGGTAGGACCCACCACTGACAATCGACCTTCGCGAGGGTGTTTTCGCAGGTCAGATCGCATTGTCAGTGGTGTGGTGCAGGGTGGACACCAGATCCGAAGCGGCCGATCCCGGCCGAGCTGGAGGGGGACTCAGCCATGCCTTTTTCCGTAGACCGGACGACCGTCGACCCGAGCCCGAACCAGTCCGCGCCCGCGAACGCGCGGGCGGAAGCGAGCGCGCACACGAGCGCGGACGTGAGCGCCCGCACGAGCCCGTCCGCGCCCGCGGAACAGACGGAGGGCGAGGCACTGCGGCCGCACGCCGAGCACTCCTTCGCCGCCGAACTCGCCACGCTGGCCGCGCAGGACGACCGGCCACGGCCGACCCGCTGGAAGCTCTCGCCGTGGGCCGTCGCCACCTACCTGCTCGGCGGCACCCTGCCGGACGGCACGGTGATCACGCCGAAGTACGTGGGCCCGCGCCGCATCGTCGAGGTCGCCGTCACCACCCTCGCCACCGACCGCGCCCTGCTTCTGCTCGGCGTGCCCGGCACCGCGAAGACTTGGGTGTCCGAGCACCTGGCCGCAGCGGTCAGCGGCGACTCGACGCTGCTCGTCCAGGGCACGGCGGGCACGCCGGAGGAGGCGATCCGCTATGGCTGGAACTACGCGCAGCTGCTCGCGCACGGCCCGAGCCGCGACGCCCTCGTGCCCAGCCCGGTCATGCGCGCCATGGCCGAGGGCATGACGGCCAGGGTCGAGGAACTCACCCGCATCCCGGCCGACGTGCAGGACACACTGATCACGATCCTGTCCGAAAAGACGCTGCCGATACCGGAGCTGGGGCAGGAGGTGCAGGCCGTCCGCGGCTTCAACCTCATCGCCACGGCCAACGACCGCGACCGCGGGGTGAACGACCTGTCGAGCGCCCTGCGCCGCCGCTTCAACACGGTCGTGCTGCCGCTGCCGGAGAGCGCCGACGCCGAGGTCGACATCGTCTCGCGCCGCGTCGACCAGATCGGCCGCTCCCTCGATCTGCCCGCCGCGCCCGAAGGAATCGACGAGATCCGCCGCGTCGTCACCGTCTTCCGCGAGCTGCGCGACGGGGTCACGACGGACGGCCGTACGAAGCTGAAGTCGCCCAGCGGCACGCTGTCGACCGCCGAGGCCATCTCCGTCGTCACCAACGGGCTCGCCCTGGCCGCCCACTTCGGCGACGGCGTCCTGCGTGCCTCCGACGTCGCCGCGGGCATCCTCGGTGCCGTCGTCCGCGACCCGGCCGCGGACCGCGTCATCTGGCAGGAGTACCTGGAGGCCGTCGTCCGCGAACGCGACGGCTGGACGGACTTCTACCGGGCCTGCCGGGAGGTGAGCGCGTGACCGGCGCAAGTGGCGGTGGGCCCCTGCTGCTCGGCGTACGGCATCACGGGCCGGGGTCGGCGCGGGCAGTGCGGGCCGCGCTGGAGGCGGCCCGGCCCCGGGTCGTGCTGATCGAGGGGCCACCGGAGGCGGACGCACTGATCCCGCTCGCCGCCGACCAGGACATGCGACCCCCGGTCGCCCTCCTCGCCCACGCCGTGGACGAGCCCGGCCGCTCGGCGTTCTGGCCATTGGCCGAGTTCTCCCCGGAGTGGGTGGCGATCCGCTGGGCCCTGGAGCACGAAGTACCGGCCCGCTTCATCGACCTCCCCGCCACGCACACGCTGGCGTGGGGGAAGGAGGAGCCGGCCTCGAAACAGGAGCAGGAACAGGAGCAGGCGTCGGGACCGGAACCGGAACCTGCCGATGCAGCGGTCCGGGTCGACCCGCTCGGTGCCCTCGCTGAGGTCGCCGGGTACGACGATCCGGAGCGGTGGTGGGAGGACGTGGTCGAGCACAGGGGGACGGACGGGGACCCGTTCGCGCCGTTCATGGTGCTGGAGGAAGCCATGGGGGCGTTGCGGGAGGTGTACGGGACCGGTGGGCACGAGCGCGACCTGGTGCGGGAGGCGTACATGCGGCTCCAGGTGCGGGCCGCGCAGAAGGAGTCCGGGGACGAGGTCGCCGTGGTCTGCGGGGCCTGGCACGTGCCGGCGCTGCGGGAGAGGCGGACCGTCACCGCCGAGCGGGCGCTGCTGAAGGGGCTGGCCAAGGTCAAGGCCGACATGACCTGGGTGCCGTGGACGCACCGCAGGCTGTCCCGGGTCAGCGGGTACGGCGCGGGGATCGACTCGCCGGGCTGGTACGGGCATCTGTTCGGCGCGCGGGACCGTCCCGTCGAGCGATGGATGACCAAGGTGGCGGGGCTGCTGCGCGAGGAGGACCGGATCGTCTCCTCGGCGCATGTCATCGAGGCGGTACGGCTGGCCGAGACGCTCGCGGCGATGCGCGGGCGCCCGTTGCCGGGACTGACCGAGACCACCGACGCCGTACGGGCGGTGATGTGCGAGGGCTCGGACGTGCCGCTCGCGCTCGTGCACGACCGGCTCGTCGTCGGGGACGTACTGGGGGAGGTCCCTGCGGCGGCGCCTGCGGTGCCGTTGCAGCGGGACCTCGCGCGGCTCCAGCGCAGGCTGCGGCTCAAACCGGAGGCGCTGGAGCGGGAGTTGGAGCTCGACCTGCGCAGGGAGAACGACGCCGAGCGCAGCCGCCTGCTGCACCGGCTGCGGCTGCTCGGCATCGAGTGGGGCGAGCCCGCGGCCTCGCGCGGCAGCACGGGTACGTTCCGGGAGACCTGGCGGCTGCGCTGGGAGCCGGAGCTGTCGGTGCGGGTGGCCGAGGCCGGAGTGTGGGGGACGACCGTGCTCGCCGCCGCGACCGCCAGGGCCGAGGCGGACGCCGTCGCCGCGCGGTCGCTCGCCGATGTGACGGGGCTGGCCGAGCGCTGCCTGCTCGCCGAACTCCCGGACGCGCTGCCCGTCGTGATGCGGGTCCTCGCCGACCGGGCCGCCCTCGACGCGGACGTCGGTCACCTCGCCCAGGCCCTCCCCGCCCTGGTCCGCTCTCTGCGCTACGGCGACGTCCGCGCCACGGACACCCACGCCCTGGCCGGGGTCGCCGCCGGCCTCGCCGAACGTGTCTTCGTCGGCCTCCCGCCGGCCTGTGCCGCGCTCGACACCGAGGCGGCGGAGGAGATGCGAGGCCATGTGGACGCGGTGCACGGGGCGGTCGGGCTGCTGGGGGAGGCCGTCACCGCCGAGCACGGTGACCTGAGAGCCCGATGGCACTCCGTGCTCCACGTCCTCGCCGGGCGCGACACCGTCCCCGGTGTCATACGCGGGCGTGCCGTCCGGCTCCTGCTGGACGACGGGGAGCTGGCGCGGGACGAGGCCGCGCGGCTCATGGGGCTCGTGCTGTCGCCGGGGACGGCACCCGCCGACGCGGCCGCGTGGATCGAGGGCTTCGTCGGGGGCGGCGTCGGGGGCGGAATGCTGCTCGTGCACGACGAGCGGTTGCTCGGGCTGGTGGACGCCTGGCTGACCGGGGTGCCCGGGGAGGCGTTCACCGACGTACTGCCGTTGCTGCGACGGACGTTCTCGGCGTACGAGCCCGGGGTGCGCCGAACGCTCGGCGAGCTGGTCCGACGCGGGTCGGGAGCACGGGGGAGCATCGCGGCCGTCGGCTCGGGCGTCCCCGGGTTCGCCGCCGAACTCGACGCCGGGCGCGCGGACGCCGTACTGCCGGTGCTGCGGCTGTTGCTGGGCCTGGACGACCTGGACGACAACGACAACGAGCTGGTGGGGGTGGGCCGATGACCACGGAACAACGACGACGAGTCAGTGGGACGGACCGATGAGTACGACGGAAGCGACGAGTGAACCTGCGGTCAGCAGTGAGCGGTTGCGTCGCTGGCGGCTCGTGCTGGGCGGGGACACGGCCGACGGGACCGGGTGTGCGCTGTCCGGGCAGGACGCGGCGATGGACCAGGCGCTGACCGAGCTGTACGGGAAGGGGGACAAGGGGCAGGCGGGGCGGGACCGTTCGGCGGGGCTGGGGGCGTCGGCGCCGTCCGTCGCGCGCTGGCTCGGGGACATCCGGACGTACTTCCCGTCGTCCGTCGTCCAGGTCATGCAGCGGGACGCGATCGACCGGCTCGGGCTGTCCACGCTGCTGCTGGAGCCGGAGATGCTGGAGGCGGTGGAGGCCGACGTGCATCTCGTCGGGACCCTCCTCTCCCTCAACAAGGCAATGCCGGAGACGACGAAGGAGACCGCGCGGGCCGTCGTCCGCAAGGTGGTCGAGGACCTGGAGAAGCGGCTCGCGACGCGCACCCGGGCCACCCTCACCGGAGCCCTCGACCGCAGCGCACGCGTCACCCGCCCCCGCCACCACGACATCGACTGGAACCGCACGATCGCGGCCAACCTCAAGAACTACCTGCCGGAGTACAGGACGGTGGTGCCCGATCGGCTCATCGGGTACGGGCGGGCCTCGCAGTCCGTGAAGAAGGAGGTCGTCCTCTGCATCGACCAGTCGGGCTCGATGGCGGCGTCCGTCGTCTACGCGTCGGTCTTCGGTGCCGTGCTCGCCTCGATGCGGTCCATCAACACCCGGCTCGTCGTCTTCGACACGGCCGTCGTCGACCTCACCGACCAGCTCGACGACCCGGTCGACGTCCTCTTCGGCACCCAGCTCGGCGGCGGCACGGATATCAACAGGGCACTCGCGTACTGCCAGTCGCAGATCACCCGACCCGCGGAGACGGTGGTCGTGCTGATCAGCGACCTGTACGAGGGCGGGATACGCAACGAGATGCTGAAGCGGGTGGCGGCGATGAAGGCGTCGGGGGTGCAGTTCGTGACGCTGCTCGCGCTCTCCGACGAAGGGGCGCCCGCGTACGACCGGGAGCACGCGGCGGCGCTCGCGGGGCTGGGCGCACCGGCGTTCGCCTGTACGCCCGACCTCTTCCCGGAGGTGATGGCGGCGGCGATCGAGAAGAGGCCGCTTCCGATACCGGACACGGCGGTGGGGTGAGGGACGCGAGGAAGGAGAGGGGGAGGAGGGGGAGGGAGTGAGGGGGTGAGGAAGGGGAGCAGGGCAGCAGGGTGCGGAGGACGTGGGAGGTTCAGAGCGGAGGAATTCGGACATGTTTGCCCATCGGTAACAGGGGGCTTGCGCAACCTCGGGAGGGGCGTGCAAGGATCGGCACCTCTTGACGGTCCACGTACAGGATGCCGAGCGGTCGACCCGACCCGCACCGTCCTGTACCACTCCGTACCGCCTTGTTCCGCCGCACGGGAGGAAGCTCCCCGTTGACCCTGCCAGCCGCACTGCCCGGTGCCGGTGCCGGTGCCGCTCTGCGCGTGATGCGTACGGCGGCCAGGCGGCGTGTGCTGTATGTGGTGCTGTTGGTGGGCGGGTTGTTCGTGCTGGGGGTTCTGTGCGGGGAGCGGGCGCAGGCGGTGGAGCGAGCGCCGGCGGTTGTTTCCTCTGTTACCTCCGCTGATTCGTCGTCCACATCCTCGTCTGATTCGTCGTCCGGTTCGGCGCCTATTTCGGCTTCGGTCGAGGAGCTGGGTGTCAAGACGCCGTCGCAGGACGGGGGTTCTGGGGTCTTGGGTGGCTCCGGTTCCGCCGGGAGTTCGGCAGATGCCGGATCGGGGACCTCGTCGAGGGGGAGTGGGGCGCCCGCGGGTGGAGAGCCCGTGCCCGCCAAGCCTGTTGGCCCCGTGAGCGCCGTGGGGGAGACGGTCGGTGGCCTCACGGACGCCGTCGCCGATGTCGCCGAGTCCGTCGGCCATGTCGTGCCGCCGCTCGGTGAGCACGTTGTGGAGCCGGTGACCGACGAGGTTGTGCGCCCGGTCGGGGACCTCGTCGAGACGGTCACCGGTCGGCCGGCGGGGGCGCCTCCGTCGCAGTTCCCGCCGTTCGTGGGGGTTCCGTCCCTGCCGGGGTTGCCAGAAGTTCCCGAGTTGCCGGAAGTCCCCGGGGTGCCGACGCTGCCCGGGTTGCCGACGGAGACGTTGCCGCTGCCGGTCGGTTCGGCGCCGCAGCAGCCGGAGCAGCAGCCGGGCGTGGCGGCGGGACAGGGAGCCCGGGACGACATGGGGCGGTCCGGCGAGCGGGAGGCGGCCAGGGCGTACGGTCCTCGGCTCGCCGACGGCGCCGGGACCGTCGTACAGGAATCGCCGCGCGACCCCGAGGGCGTACGGGCCCCGCACGCGCACGCGCAGCAGCACCCCGGCGGTGATCCGACCGGGATGCTCGACCGTCACTCGGCGGTCGACAACGGTGGGCAGCGGCACGGTGAGCCGCATGCCGTCACCGTCGACCATCAGGCATCGCTGAGCCTTGTGCCCGGCGCCACCGCGGCCGTTGCCGTGGACGGGACCCGGGACAGGCACCGGGACATACCCGAGTTCCCCGGCTAGGCAGCCTGCCCTCCGCCCTCGTCTGCGCCAGATCTGTCGCGCGCGGGGCGGAGCGAGCAGGTCTGCTCGCCGTCCGGGCCGTCCTTCCGATCCCCGGGCGGATGCCAGTGGAGCCGGAGCGGACCGGCACGTCGAGGTCTGTGTCTATGCCGTAGCCCGTGTTCGTGGCCGGCCGGTTCCTGACGCTTCGGGCCGCCGAGCCCGACCGCGATTGTCCGAAGCGGAGTCGGCCGAGGTCAGCGGTGTGCGGCGCACGGCTCCCCAAGTCCCGTAGTCCAAGAGATCCAAGAGATCCAAGAAATCCCAGAGGATTTGACGTACGCATGAACAAGAACATTCGCCGTTCCATCGTGATAGCCGCCGGGGTCACCGGCGCGTGGGCGCTCGGTTCGAGCGTGGCCAGTGCGGATGAGTTGCCCGCGTCGTCCGTGACGGTGCCTGATGTGACGGTCGACACCGAGGACACGCTCGGCGGGGTTGTGGAGGGTGTTGACGCCTCCGGCACGGTTCAGGGCGGGGTAGCCGACGCCCGGACCGTGGTCGCGGGCACCGTGGCTCCGACGAAGGAGGTGGCCACCACGGTCACCACGGCCGCTATGCGCGGCCAGGGCGGCCAGAGCGGCCAGGTCGGTGCGGTGGCCGAGGTCGGTGACCAGGCTCGCCGTTATGCGGACGCCGAGGTTCCGCAGGTCTCGCATCTGTCCAAGAAGGCTGTGGCCGGTACCGCTGAGGTCGCGGTCGAGGCGCAGGCCGGCGCCACGGCGGACGTGCGGGCGGCGGTTGCCGATGTCAGTACTCCCGAGGACGAGATCGACTACTTGTTCGGTCCGCTCGCGGCCTTCGCTCCTGGGCTGGAGGAGGCGCTCGCTGCCGCGCAGACCCGGCTGCATGGGGCGCAGCGCACGGTCGGTGCGGCTCGGGGTGGCGTCGGGGGCGCCGTTGCCGCTGTGCCGGGGCATGTTGGCGGGACGGTCGAGGGTGTGCCGGGTGTTGTTGCTCCTGTCGTTGATGAGACCGGGAGCGCCGTCGTGCCGCCGGTTGTCGGCAGTGCGGTCGACGGGGGCACGCCGGTCGCGGGGCAGGCCGTGGGCAACGCCGGTGTGCTCGTCGATGGGGCCGTTGTGGGGGCGCAGGGCCTCGCGTACGGCGTCGCGGGGGATGCCGGGGTGCTTGCGCGGCAGGTCGGGGCCGATGTTCCGCCGTACGCGACCGGTGTGGTGGGGCAGGCGGTCGACGACGCCGCTGCTGCTGTTCTGCCGCCTGTCGTCAGTGCCGCCGTCGACGGTGTTGTGCCGGTTGCCGGGCAGGCGGTCGTGGATGCGGGGGCGTTCGCGTACGGGGTTGCGGGGGATGTGCGGCCGTTCGCGCAGGTGGTGGTGGGTGAGGTTCCGTCGCTGGCCACGGGGGTGGTCGGGGAGCGGGTCGGGCCGTTTGCGCAGGAGGTTGTCGGGGAGGACGTGCAGCCGTTCGCTTCCGGGACGGTTGGGGTCGTGCAGCCGGTCGTGGAGGCGGTCGTCGGGTACGTGCAGCCCGTTGCGGAGGGGGTCGGGGGGAGTGTCGAGGGGTTGGCGTACGGCGTGAGTGAGGATGTGCGGCCGTTCGCGTACGGCGTTGTCGGTGATGTTGCTCCGGTGGCGGAACGGGGTGGGTTCTTCGCGGAGGATCTCGGCGGCACTGTCCAGGGGGGCGGTGGGTCGGTGGTTGGGAACGCCGTGGCCGGGGGTGAGGGTGTGGCCGGGGCGGTTACGCCGGGTTATCTCCAGCGGCGGGGCTGACGGGGGCGATGGGGCTGACGGATCTCCGTTGTTGTGAGGCGTTGTGTGTCGTGCGGCGGCGGGTGATCGGTGGACGACTCCGTCGGGGGAGCCTGGGCGGTCGAAAGCCGTCGGCTGTGACCGGCTGAATCCCGGCGGGTGTCAGGCGGGCGGTCCTCATTGGGGTGGGGGCCGCCCGTCCCGGGGCCCTTCAATGCCATTGGAGGGCTTTCGAGGGGCCTCACCGGGCCGACCCCAGCCTGGTGAGGCCCCGTTCCGGCTTGGGGGGTGTGCGGGTGTTGTTTTCGCCCCCGCCGCCCCTACCCGTCCCATCCCCAGGGGCTGCCGCCCCTTCGACCCCGCCTGGGGGCTGCGCCCCCGGACCTGCTGGGCGTGGGTGGGCCGGTTGCGGGTGGGTGGGGGTTTCTGTGGGTCGGCCTGAACGGCCTCGTCCTTAAGTGCCGGACGGGCTGGGGGTGTCTGGGGTGGGTTGGGGTGGTGCGGGCTGGTGGGTGGTGGGTCGGCCTGAACGGCCTCGTCCTCAAGCGTCGGACGGGCTGGGGGTGTCTGGGGTGGGTTGGGATGGTGCGGGCCGGTGGGTGGTGGGTCGGCCCTGCGGCCTCGTCCTCAAGCGCCGGCTGGAGGGGGCTGGGGTGGGTTGGAGGAGTGCGGCTGGGTGGGTGTGGGTCGGCCTGAACGGCCTCGTCCTCCAGCGCCGGACCGGCTGGAGGGGGCTGGGGTCGGCTGGAAGGTGCTGTTGGGTGGCCGGGGCGTAAGAGGCAGGCTGGAGCGTTCTGGGTGTTCTGGGTGTTCTAGGTGTTCTAGGTGTTCTGGGCGTGAGGTGAGTGTGAGGCAGGTGTGAGGTGGGCGCGTGGGGCGGGCGGCTCGGAGTCCCCATTGCTGCCCGGCAGGGGGTCCTGGACGGGGATCTGTGACCGTTATCACCGCTCAGGTGTGATCTGCGATTTAGAGGGTCACCCCAGGCGGCGATAACCTGCGAGACGGACATGCCGCGCGCTCGGACACCGTGTGCGCCTCCCTTGTGACAGACGGCGAACGTCACGTTGCCCTTCGCGGCACGCCCACGCATCCAACGAACCGCGAGATCACTGATAGGGACGGAAGCGCGTGGACCTGTTCGAGTACCAGGCGAGGGACCTCTTCGCCAAGCACGGTGTACCGGTGCTGGCCGGTGAAGTCATCGACACGCCTGAGGGGGCGCGCGCGGCGACCGAGCGTCTTGGCGGCAAGTCCGTCGTCAAGGCCCAGGTCAAGGTCGGTGGCCGTGGCAAGGCCGGTGGCGTGAAGCTGGCGGCCACCCCGGACGAGGCCGTCGCGCGCGCGACGGACATCCTCGGCATGGACATCAAGGGCCACACGGTCCACAAGGTGATGATCGCCGAGACGGCTCCGGAGATCGTCGAGGAGTACTACGTCTCCTTCCTCCTCGACCGTGCCAACCGCACGTTCCTCTCCATCGCCTCCGTCGAGGGCGGCGTGGAGATCGAGGAAGTGGCGGCCACCCGCCCGGAGGCCGTCGCCAAGACGCCGATCGACGCCAATGCGGGCGTCACCCCGGAGAAGGCCCGCGAGATCGTCGAGGCCGCGAAGTTCCCGGCCGAGGTCGCCGACAAGGTCGCCGACGTGCTGGTCACCCTGTGGAAGACCTTCATCGCCGAGGACGCCCTCCTCGTCGAGGTCAACCCGCTGGCCAAGGTCGCCTCCGGTGACATCCTCGCCCTCGACGGCAAGGTCTCCCTGGACGAGAACGCCGAGTTCCGTCAGCCGGAGCACGAGGCTCTCGCGGACAAGGAGTCGGCCAACCCGCTGGAGGCCGCCGCCAAGGCGAAGAACCTCAACTACGTCAAGCTCGACGGCGAGGTCGGCATCATCGGCAACGGCGCGGGGCTCGTCATGAGCACTCTGGACGTCGTCGCGTACGCCGGTGAGGCCCACGGCGGCGTGAAGCCTGCCAACTTCCTCGACATCGGCGGCGGCGCCTCGGCCGCCGTCATGGCGAACGGCCTGGAGATCATCCTCGGCGACCCGGACGTCAAGTCCGTCTTCGTCAACGTCTTCGGCGGCATCACCGCCTGCGACGAGGTCGCCAACGGCATCGTGCAGGCGTTGCAGCTGCTCGCCGACCGCGGCGAGGAAGTCACCAAGCCGCTGGTCGTGCGTCTCGACGGCAACAACGCCGAGCTGGGTCGCAAGATCCTCTCCGACGCCAACCACCCGCTGGTGCAGCGCGTGGACACCATGGACGGCGCGGCCGACAAGGCCGCCGAGCTGGCCGCGGCCAAGTAAGGGACGAGGGAAAACCACAGCCATGGCTATCTTCCTCAACAAGGACTCCAAGGTCATCGTCCAGGGCATGACCGGTGCCACGGGCATGAAGCACACCAAGCTCATGCTGGCCGACGGCACGAACATCGTCGGTGGCGTGAACCCGCGCAAGGCCGGCCAGTCGGTCGACATCGACGGCAACGAGATCCCGGTCTTCGGCACGGTCGCCGAGGCCATGGAGAAGACGGGCGCCAACGTATCCGTCCTCTTCGTGCCGCCGGCCTTCTCCAAGGCCGCCGTCGTCGAGGCGATCGACGCCGAGATCCCGCTCGCGGTCGTCATCACCGAGGGCATCGCGGTCCACGACTCCGCCGCGTTCTACGCGTACGCCGTGGAGAGGGGCAACAAGACCCGGATCATCGGCCCCAACTGCCCGGGTCTCATCACCCCCGGCCAGTCGAACGCCGGCATCATCCCCGGTGACATCACGAAGCCGGGCCGCATCGGTCTCGTCTCGAAGTCCGGCACGCTGACGTACCAGATGATGTACGAGTTGCGTGACATCGGCTTCTCGTCGGCCGTCGGTATCGGTGGTGACCCGGTCATCGGTACGACGCACATCGACGCGCTCGCCGCGTTCGAGGCCGACCCCGACACCGATCTGATCGTGATGATCGGTGAGATCGGTGGCGACGCGGAGGAGCGGGCCGCGGCGTTCATCAAGGAGAACGTGACCAAGCCGGTCGTCGGCTATGTCGCGGGCTTCACCGCGCCCGAGGGCAAGACCATGGGGCACGCGGGTGCCATCGTCTCCGGTTCGTCCGGTACGGCCGCCGCCAAGAAGGAGGCCCTGGAGGCTGCCGGCGTCAAGGTGGGCAAGACGCCCACCGAGACGGCCAAGCTCGCGCGCGAGATCCTGGGCGGCTGAGTGGCTGCCGCCGCTTAGCCGAGCGCTTCTGCGGGCCCGTACCCCTGGTGGGTGCGGGCCCGCCGGCGTGTGCGGGGCCGCGGCTCAGCGGGGTTCCGGGGAGAGTCGCTCCGGGCCGTTCGCGGTCTCGGACCTGAGCTTGGCGCGGAGCTCCAGCTGGTCGGCGGAGAGCGGGCCCGGGGCTGCCCTCGGTGGGACTCCCCGGACCGGGGCGCCCGGGGCCACCGGGGGCTCGTAGCGGTCCGGGGCGGTGCGGAGGGTGAGAGCGGTGGTGGTGAGGAGGACGACGGTGAAGGCGATGGCGGCGTGGGTCCAGTGGCGGGCCCGGCGTTCGCCGATGGCGCGTACGGTGGCCGGTTTCGCGACGGGCAGAGGCTTGTCGCCCGCGGCCTCCGTCAGGTGGCGGTGCAGTTCGTCGGGGTCCGCCAGGTCGGGGAGGCGGGCGGCCACGGCCTCGCGGGCGTGGAGGAGGCGGTGGGCCGTCGCGGGGGTGCTCGCCTCCGTTTCGGCGGCCGTTTCGGGGAGGCCGAGGCCGACGCCGTCGTACAGGAGCAGCGTGCGGCGGTATGTGGGGGGCAGTTTCAGGAGTACGTCCAGGAGGGCGCCGTTCGCTGCGGAGCGGCCGCGGCCGCGGCGGGGGCGGAGCCGTTGCCAGGGGGAGAGCGCGTACTCGTGGGCGGCCGCCCGCACCCACCCCGCCGGGTCCCGGTCGACGGCCACCTCGGGCCAGCGGTGCCAGGCGAGCTGGAAGGCGCGCTCCACGGAGTCGCGGGCCAGTTCGCGCCGTCCGGTGAGCAGATAGGTCTGCCGTACGAGGGCGGGGGCGCAGAACGCGTACAGGGCGTCGAAGGCCTGAGCGGGGGTCAGGGGCGGGGGCGTGGGCGGGGACACCGGTTCGGCCCCGGACAGTGGTCCTTCCCACCACTCCGAACCGGCGGACTCGGTGGACTTGGCGGACTCGGTGGAGCTGTGTGCCTGCGTCACAGGGCTGTCCCTCGTACGGAAAACCACATAAGCGCATATTGAACGACACATCCGCGATTCCTCTGTTACGCCGAGAAAGCGCGTGTCGTTGGGAGCATGGCCGTCGTGAAGCACTCGATCGACTCGTCCGGCCCGATGACCGATTCATCCGGCTCCACCAAGTCCACCAGGTCCACCAGGTTCGCCGCCTCCGTCGCCCCCACTCCACGCGGGCTTCCCGGCCTGGGCGCGAGCCTGCTCGGTGGGGCCGTCGCGGCGGGGCTCGGACTCGGGGCGTGTGCCGTGCTGGTGATGGTGCTGTGGATCAGTTCGCCGTATCCGGACAGCGGGCCGGGCGGGGCGCTGCATGTGGCGGCCGCGCTGTGGCTCCTGTCCCACGGCGTGGAACTCGTCCGCACCGACACCCTCTCCGGCCTCCCCGCCCCGGTCGGCCTCACCCCGCTGCTCCTGCTCGTCCTGCCGGTGTGGCTGTTGCACCGGGCGGGTCGCGACGCCGCGTACGACTCCACGGTGGCGCCCCGTACGGCGTGGGCGGGCGTCGTCGTGGGGTACATGACGGTCGGCGGAGCGGTCGCGCTGTACGCCTCGGGCGGCGCGTTGCGGCCTTCCTGGGTGTGGGCGGGGGTGTGCGTGCCGCTCGTGGGGGCGCTCGCGGCGGGAGCCGGGGTGTGGACGGCTTACGGGCGCCCCTGGGGACCCATGCCCCCGCTGCTCGGCGGCACCGTGGAGCCGGAGGCGCGCCGACGGCTGCTGACCGCCGCGCGGGCCGCGGGCGCCGGGACGGCCGTGCTGGTCGGCGGGGGCGCTGCGATGGTGGCCGTGTCCCTGGTGTGGCACGGCGGGGCGGCCCGCGACTCCGTCCTCCAGGTCACGGAGGTGTGGTCGGGGCGGTTCGCCGTACTGCTCCTCTGTCTCGCCCTGCTGCCGAACGCGGCGGTGTGGGGCGCCTCCTACGCGCTCGGCCCCGGCTTCACCCTGGGCCTCGGCCATACGACCACCCCCCTGCTCGCGCCCACGGCCTCCGCCTCCCTCCTCCCGCCCTTCCCCCTGCTGGCGGCGGTACCGGAGGGGAACACGCCCCTGCTGTTCACCACCGGTGTCGTGCCACTGGCGGCCGGGGTCACCCTGGGCCGGTTCACGGCGACCCGGGCCGCCACGGAAAGCGGGGGCGGGCACGAGCCCTGGTCCGCCGGCCGCACGGCCACCACGGCGGCCCTCGCCTCCGTGCTGTGCGGCGCGACGCTGGCCCTGCTCGCCGTTCTGGCCGGAGGCCCGCTCGGTGTCGCCGCGCTGGCGCACGTCGGGCCGGTGTGGTGGCAGGTGGGGGGTGCGACGGCGGCCTGGACGGCGGTGTTCGGGATTCCCACCGCCCTGGGGGTACGGGCCTGGGGGCTCCGGAAGCGGAAGGAGCAGAGGGAGCGGAAGGAACAGAGGGCGCAGAGGGAGCAGAGAAAACGGCGAGAACGGCGAGGACAGCGAGAACGCGGGCCCTGGTTCCGCCGGCCCCGGCTGCGCGAGCCACGCACGGGCAAGCCGCGGAACCCGGAAGCGGACGCGCACCGGACATCAGCCCCTCAACCAAAGGCGCCCGAGCCAAAGGCACCCGAGCCGCAGGCCCCCGGCACGGCCGAACACCCCGACGCCGACCCGGCCACCACCCCGACAACCGCCCCGACAACCGCCCCGATCACCGACCCCACCATCGAGCCGTACGACTTTCTCCCCACCGACAGCCCCCGAACCCCCGACAGGCCCGGAACCCCCGACAGCCCCGGCACCCCCCACGCATCACAGCCCTGGCTCGACTGGCACGACGAGACCTCCCGCGAAGCCCGCTGGTCGGCCCTCAAACAGGCGTCCAACCCGGACGAGCCCAAGTGAGCAGCCCCCGAGTAAGCAGCCCCAAGTAAGCAACCGCGCCCCTCAGTCCGCCCCCACCAACGGGTGCAGCTCCTCAGGCACGAGATCCTTGCAGGACTCCTTCGACGCGGTGGTCAGCGCGTCGTTCACGCAGGTGTAGTAGTCGCGGTAGACGAACTGGAGCGTGAAGGTCGCGGCGACCATCGTGAGGGCCAGGGAGGCGGTCACCAGGCCGCTGATCGCCGCCGTCCGCTGGGGACGGCCGGGGGAGTCGGGGGCCGGGGCGTCCGGGTCCTGGGTGCGGGGCTTGGCGCGCAGGGAACTGGCGCCCCAGTACACGGCCAGCGCGCCGAGCAGCAGGGCCACGTACGGCCAGCTGAACAGCGCGAAGAAGAAGGCCCACATGCCGCCCAGCAGCGCGAAGCGCGCGCGCCGCTGGGCAGGGTCCCTCGGGTCCCAGCGCAGCCCGGCACCGGGACCGCCGGAGCCGTCCGGCCCGCCCTGTCCACCGGAACCACCGGGGCCGCCCTGGCCACCGGGCCGCTCACCGAACCCGCCGTCCGTGGCCCGGCCGGGCTGCCGGTCGCTCCACTGGCGGCCCCACGGCGAACGGCCGCGGCCGTTCTCGTCGTCCTGACCGCCGTCGGAGGGCTCCGTGGGCCGCCGCGGCTGCCACGGCCGGTCCGGTGTCCCCTCGGGCGGGGGCGCGAAGGGGTTGTCGTCCGTCGGCGCCTGCGCACCACCACCGTCACCGGCCCCCTTCTCGGGCACGTCCTCGCCCTCCCGTGGCGGCGTGGGCGAAGGACGCCGCTCGCGCAGCAGGAGCGGAGGGAGTCGGAGACTGCGGTCCGGCATCAGGTGTGCGTCTTCCCCTTGGTTGTTCTCGCGGGCAACGGAACGTTCTTCAATACGTTCTTCAATGTCTGTACTCGTACCCGTCCCTGTTCAACGTCCCGCGCACGCAAGGCGTTCCCCGTGCTGAACGGCGTTCCCCGGACGGATGCTTCCCAGACGGTACCTTCCGGCCACGCCCCCGTCCCGTGGGGGCCGCCCGGTGTGCCGGTATCGTTGCTGACGGTCGACCGCTTCGTAGACTTCCCCGTATCCGGGGGCGTGAAGCATTCGTACGAACGTACATACAGGCGCCGTGCCCGGCCGACCGTACAGACGCTCCCCCGAGAAAGGGCCCCACCGTGGCCGCCAAGCCCGTGGCCAAGCGCCTTGTCGTGCTGGTCTCCGGATCCGGCACGAACCTCCAGGCGCTCCTCGACGCCATCGCGACGACCGGCCCCGAGGCCTACGGAGCCGAGATCGTGGCCGTCGGAGCGGACCGTGAGGGCATCGAGGGTCTCGCGCGGGCCGAGCGTGCCGGACTGCCGACCTTCGTCCGGAAGGTGAAGGACTACGGCAGCCGGGAGGAGTGGGACGCGGCGCTCGCCGAGGCCGTCGCCGCGTACGAGCCGGACCTCGTCGTGTCGGCCGGGTTCATGAAGATCGTGGGCAAGGCGTTCCTGGCCCGGTTCGGCGGGCGGCTCGTGAACACGCACCCCGCCCTGCTCCCCAGTTTCCCCGGGGCCCACGGCGTCCGTGACGCCCTCGCCTACGGCGCGAAGGTCACCGGCTGCACCGTCCACTTCGTCGACGACGGCGTCGACACCGGGCCGATCATCGCTCAGGGCGTGGTGGAGGTCCGGGACGAGGACGACGAGAGCGCTCTGCACGAGCGCATCAAGGAAGTCGAGCGAAGGCTGCTCGTCGATGTCGTGGGGCGGCTCGCCCGCAACGGCTATCGCATTGAGGGACGAAAGGTAGTAATCCAGTGACCGCCACCGCCGACAGCAACAAGCGGGCCATTCGACGGGCGCTCGTCAGCGTCTACGACAAGACGGGCCTCGAAGACCTCGCGCGCGGGCTGCACGAGGCGGGCGTCGAGCTGGTGTCCACCGGCTCCACGGCCGGCCGTATCGCCTCCGCCGGAGTCCCTGTCACCAAGGTCGAGGAACTCACCGGCTTCCCCGAGTGCCTGGACGGCCGGGTCAAGACCCTGCACCCCAAGGTCCACGCGGGCATCCTCGCCGACCTGCGCCTGGAGGACCACCAGCGGCAGCTGGCGGACCTCGGCGTCGAGCCGTTCGACCTGGTCGTGGTCAACCTCTACCCGTTCGAGCAGACCGTCGCCTCCGGCGCCTCGCCCGACGAGTGCGTCGAGCAGATCGACATCGGCGGCCCTTCGATGGTGCGCGCCGCCGCCAAGAACCACCCGTCCGTGGCCGTGGTCGTCGACCCCGCCCGGTACGCGGACGTGCTGGCGGCCGTCACCGACGGCGGCTTCACCCTCGCCGAGCGCAAGCGGCTGGCCCGCGACGCCTTCCGGCACACCGCCGCGTACGACGTGGCCGTCGCCGCCTGGTTCGCGGACGAGTACGCCGGTGACGGGGAGGACTTCCCCGAGTTCATCGGCGTGACGTACGAGCGCAAGCAGGTGCTGCGCTACGGCGAGAACCCGCACCAGGCTGCCGCCCTTTACACGGGCGGCTGCGGTGGCCTGGCCGAGGCCGAGCAGCTGCACGGCAAGGAGATGTCGTACAACAACTACGTGGACACGGACGCCGCGCGCCGTGCCGCGTACGACCACGACGGGCCCGCTGTCGCGATCATCAAGCACGCCAACCCGTGCGGCATCGCCGTCGGGGCCGACATCGCCGAGGCCCACCGTAAGGCGCACGCCTGCGACCCGCTGTCGGCGTTCGGCGGTGTGATCGCCGCCAACCGGCCCGTGTCGGTGGCCATGGCCGAGCAGGTCGCCGAGATCTTCACCGAGGTCGTCGTCGCCCCCGACTACGAGGAGGGCGCGCTGGAGGTCCTCGCCCGCAAGAAGAACGTCCGCGTGCTGCGCTGCCCCGAGGCACCGCAGGCGCCCGCCGAGTTCAGGCCGATCGACGGTGGCGGTCTGGCCCAGGTGACGGACGTCTTCCAGGCCGAGGGCGACGACCCGGCGAACTGGACCCTCGCCACGGGCGAGGCCCTGTCCGACGGCGAACTGGCCGAGCTGGCCTTCGCCTGGAAGGCCTGCCGTGCCGTCAAGTCCAACGCGATCCTGCTCGCCAAGGACGGTGCCTCGGTCGGCGTCGGCATGGGCCAGGTCAACCGGGTCGACTCCGCCAAGCTCGCCGTCGAGCGGGCCGGCGCCGAGCGTGCCCGGGGTGCGTACGCCGCGTCCGACGCGTTCTTCCCCTTCCCCGACGGCCTGGAGATCCTCACCGCGGCCGGGGTCAAGGCCGTGGTCCAGCCGGGCGGTTCGGTTCGTGACGAACTGGTCGTCGAGGCCGCGAAGAAGGCGGGCGTGACGATGTACTTCACGGGGACGCGGCACTTCTTCCACTGAGGTTCCACTGAGTCGACGTACGCCTGAGTCGACGTACGCCTGAGTCGACGTACGCCTGAGTCGACGTACGCCAGGGGCGCGCCGTGGCCAACGGCGCGCCCCTCGCTCGCTCCTGGTCAGCGCTTCGCGCAGTGGTTCTGCGCACGCTGCAGTGCGCGGACGTGGCTGCCCTGGGCGCCCTGGCTCATTTCGCAGGTGGTGTTGGTACCGCTGACGGTGGGCAACTGGATGTGGGTACTGGACGTCTTCCAGATCGCGACCATGCCCGTGCGGGACGCGGCGGCCGCGCCGAACTCCGCCTGGGCCGAGGACGTCGCGGCGGCGGCCGGGACGGTGAGCCCCGGGCCGGAGAGCATCAGGACGGCGGCACCCAGCGATGTCAGCCAGAGCTTCATCGGTTCCTCGGCTTCCTCTCGAAACACGGCTGTCTTCTGGCGCGTTCCACTGTTTGCTGTGCGGTGTGTGCCCAGCCGTGCCGTTGCGCTTGAGTGCAAATGCCGCGCTCAACAGGGGAGAGCGGGGTGCTCCGAATCCGCCCCGGCGTCGCCGATGGGCTCAGGTGAGCAGGTTGGAGCAGCTGTTCACCCAGCGGTGGCACGCTTCATTCCGCTGCCGCCCGTACGAGGCCGTACCGCGAGGGGAGGCCCGGTCAGCAGTTCTCCGCCCATATGTGGGACATCGGGCGGACGGGTGCGGGCAGGGTGAGTTTCGTGCCGACCTCGACACAGCCCTGCCGGTCACGCAGGGCGCGCTTCGCGTAGTGGATGACATGCACGAAGGTCTCGCCCGTGTCGGTGTCATGGCCGTTGTTGAAGACGGACCGTGCGTCCGTACGGCCCGCCCAGCCGCAACTGTGCTCCCCTTTCGCCCAGTCGTTGTCGTCACCCACCCAGGCGCACATGTCGCCCTGGCCGTCCGGCTCGGTGAAGAAGCAGACGAAGCCCGGGGAGCAGCGGTCGTACCCGGTGGGGGGCGAGGTGTCGGCAGGGGGCGATGAGGAGTGGACGGCGGTGGGGGAGACGTCGGCGGCGGTGTCCGCCCGCAGCCCCGCCCCCGGCTCCGGTGATTCGCCGTCGCCCGCCAGGGCGCTGACGCCGAAGCCGAGGGCCGCGAGCAGTGCCGTCACCGTGGTGGAGGCCAGCAGGACGTGCCTCCGTGAGCGAGGACGGAGCCTCGGCAGGCGGGGCGAGCGGGCGGTGCCGGCGGCCTGGGTCACGCGGCGCAGGAGGGAGGCCGTGTCGTGGGCGGCGCGCTCCTCGTGCGTGGGGGCGAGGCAGTCGGTGATGATCTGCCGCCAGACGGACGGGAGTTCGGGGCTCAGGCGCAGTTCCTCGGTGCCGCGGGCGTAGCGCACCGCCGCGTCCCTGCGGGCGGCCGGGGTGGCGCCGGGCAGCGGGTGGGCGCCGGTGAGGGCGAGGTGGGCGAGGACGCCGAAGGCCCAGACGTCGGCGCTGGGGCGGATGCGCATGCCGTGTACGCCGATGTCGGACCAGAGCAGGTCGGGCGGGGTGTAGTCGGGCGTGGCGAAGGCGGCGGAGTAGGCGTGGGTGCCGTCGAGTTCGGCGGCGCTGTTGAAGTCGGCGAGGCGGACCGTGCCGTCGTCCATGAGCAGGACGTTGGCGGGCTTGAGGTCGCCGTGCACCCAGCCGGCCCGGTGCAGCTGGTGCAGTCCCTCGCAGACCTGGGCGAGCAGCGGTGACAGCGATGACGCGGAATCGGGCGGCGCCGGGTGCCGGGGCAGCAGCGCGTCGAGTGAGCCGCGCGCCCGCTCCAGTACGAGGACGGTGGCGCCGTCGAGCGCGGGGTGGCCGGAGTCGTCGACGACGAGAGCCTCGTACATACGGATGAGACGCGGCGAGCGCAGCCGCTTGAGCAGGTCCACCTCCCGTTCGGCCAAGTCGCGCAGGTGGGCGAGCTGTCGGGGGGTGTGGGTGCCGGTGGGCAGGAACTTCAGGGCCGCCCACCGCGGCAGTTCGCCGTCCCCGGAGGTGTTGCGGGCCGCGTAGACGGTGCCGAAGGCGCCTGAGGCGATCGGCTCACGGATCTCCCAGCGGCCGACCCGGTAACCGGCCGGCACCTGGACGGCGTACGGCCGGCCGGTCACGACGCCACCTCGTCGCGATCGGCGGCGAGCACGCCCAGGTCGTCCTCCCGTACGAGGTCGAAGCGGAGCGCGAGCTGGATCAGGGACTCCTTCTTGCCGTTGAGGCGGGGGCCCGGGTCGGCCGTGGTGGTGGGGTCGGGCTTCAGCCGCAGCTTGACCGACAGGTAGTCGATGTTCCACTGCACGGCGGCCCGGTTCGCCGTCGGCCAGGTCGGGCGGAGGCGCTCCACCAGCGCGTCGGCGGTGAGCGGCGGGGTGTGCGGCGCGCCGCGCAGACGGGGTTCGCACAGGGCGGCCAGCACGGCGAAGTACCGCTTGGTGCGGTCCATCGAGAACGCCGGTGCCGTGGTCATACCGGGCAGGTGGTGGTCGTCGGGCCCGTCGGTGTCGAGGATCTCGTGGCGCGGTGCCCAGACGTCGAAGCCGAGCAGATCGCCCGCGGCGGGCAGCACCACCCGGGAGAACTCGAACGGAATGGGGGCGTCCAGCCGACCCGGCACCACCTTGATGTGCTCGCCCGAGCCCTCCGGGTTCTCCACCACGTACGTCTGACGGGCGCTGAGGTTGCTGAGCATCCAGAACGCACCCTGCGCGGTGATCTCACCGGCGGCGCGTGACACCCCCTCATGGGCGATCGTCAGACCGCCGCCCGGCACGCTCCTGACACTCCTGCCGAACACGAGCTTGTCGCCGGGCGCGAGCCTGCTGTGGTCCTCGGTGCCGCGCGCGTCCGGTGGCACCACGATGACGCTGTACATGGAGGTCCCCCTTCTCCGTGCCTCTGTGCCGCTGTGCCTCCGTGGTCGGCTCCGTTCTGGACAGCCACCCCGGACCCTCCCAGACGACGGTCAGGGTAAGTGGCGGGGCAGCGGGAAATTCCACCTTTTGAGCGGCGAGTCGTGGCCTTCGCACGAGCGACCGCCCTGCGTCATGTCGTGTGGCGCAGCGCGGCCCAGGTGTTGGGACCCACCTTGCCGTCGACCTCCAGCCCCTTGTCGCTCTGGAACAGCCTGACCGCGGACAGGGTGTCGTCACCGAACTGGCCGTCCACCCCCGCGCGGCCGACGCTGTAGCCGCGGTTGGTGAGCATGCACTGCACCTGGACGACGCGCTGGTTCTTGTCGCCGTAGGTGGTGAGTTCGGTGCCGGAGTAGTACGTGCACTGGGAGATCCACGGCGGTGTGGCGGGCTTTGTCGCGGTCTTGGTGGGGGCCGGGGTGGGATTGGTGCCCCCGCCGCCGCCACCTCCTCCGCTGCTGCTTCCCCCGCCGGCGGACGTGGTGGTCGCGGCGCCGTCGGGCGTGGGCCGTGTGCCGCCCGCGCTGCCGCCGGATCCCGACGAACCGTCGCTGTCGTTCTCCTCCTCGTCCGCCTCGTTCTCCTGCTCGTCCTCCTCCTCCTCGTTCTCCTGTGCGTCCTTCTCCTTGCTGGCGGACGGGGAGGGTGACTTCGAGGAGCCGGGCAGGGGCGCGGCCGCTCCGTCGTCGGCGGTGGAGTCGGTCTCGACGGCCGTCGGTACGGAGGCGGAGGTGGTGTCCTCCTGGTCGCCCGTGCGGGTGAGCAGGAAGGCGCTCACGGCCACGGCGCACACGGCGAGGCCCGCGGCGACGGCGAGATAGGTCTTCCCGCGCTTGCGTCCTCCGCCTCCGCCTCCGCCGCTCCGGCCTTGCTCGCCGACCTCGGGAGCGGGAGCGGGAGTGGGGGCGGGAGCGGGAGCGGGCGCACCGTACTGCCCGGGTGGTGTCGATGAACCGTGCTGGCTGAACTGGCCGTGCTGGGCCTGCTGGTTGTACTGGCCGTACTGGCCGTGGACGTACTGGCCCGGCGGCGGCGTCGGCGGGCCGAAGGCGGGGCCGGGGGCCGGGGCGGCCACGCGCTCGGTGGGGGTGCGGAAGTGGCCCGTCTGCTGGGCGGTGGCGCGTTCCAGTACCTCGCAGCCCTCCTGCCGGGTGTGCAGCCGGGAGCTCAGAGGTTCCTGCCACGAGGGTGTACGGCCGTGCCCCGCGGCCGCGGCCGTCTCGATCAGCTGTTGCGGGGTGGGCCGCCAGGCGGGGTCCTTGGCGAGACAGGCGGCCAGCAGCCCGGCCAGCGCCGGGTCCAGCGCCGAGAGCTGGGACATGATCTCGGGCTTGGGCTCCTCGAACGCGACGCGGTGCATCACGTCCACGCCGGTCCCGTCGCCGAACGGGGCGTGCCCGGTGGCGGCGTAGATGAGCGTGCCGGCGAGCGAGAACACGTCGGAGGCGGTGTCGCAGCGGCCGTCCCGCAGATACTCGGGCGACATGAACGCCGGGGTGCCGACCCGGCTCCCGGTGCTGGTGATCGCGCTGCTGTCCACGGCCTGCGAGATGCCGAAGTCGATGACGTGCGCGCCCTGGAGAGTCAGGATCACGTTGGACGGCTTGAGGTCACGGTGGACGACCCCGGCCGTGGACAGCGCCGACAGGGCCTGCCCGAGCTCCCCCACCAGCCGCCACGCCCCGGCTGCCTCCAGCGGGCCGCACTCGCGTACGGCGTCGGCGAGGTTGAGGCCGGGCAGGTACTGCGTGGCCATCCACAGCACCGCGTCCTCGAACCCGGTGCCCAGCAGATGCGGAGCGTGCGGCGTACGGACCCGCCCCTGCACGGCGGCCTCCCGCTCGAACCGCCGCCGGAACTCGGGGTCCTCCGCGTATTCCGGCCGGATCACCTTCACCGCGGCGAGCCCCGGGCCGTCGTCGGCCGGGCGGGCCAGGTAGACCCGGCCCATGCCGCCGCTGCCGAGGCGGCCGAGCGGCACGTAGGGGCCTATGTGCGCCGGGTCGGCGGACTGCAGCGGGGTCGCGCCCGCCTGCCGCAGCGCGGCGTCACCGGACGCCTGCGAGTACGGCGACTGGGGCCGCTGGTCTGACATGAGTTCCTCTGGTGTTCCTGTGCCTGTTCCTGCACTTGTTTCCCGCACTTGTTCCCGCGGCTTGCTGCCTCTTCCTCAACAAGCCCGTGCGTCACGCTGGTTGACGCCGAGGGACTCAAGGAGGCTATCGCGCCGGGCCGGGGGCGTGGCCCGGATGCGGAGGGAACGGGGCGGGGCCGCCATACGGGTGCACGGCGGGAGCGGGAGCGGGAGCGGGGGCGGGGGCGGGGGACACCTGCGGTGCCGGGGTGCGGCGGGCGCCGCCGACGGAGACGGCCGCGGCGCCGATCATCAGCCCGAGCCCGGCGAGCGCGGAGACCAGCACTTCGTCGGTGCCGTGCTGGCTGAACGTGGCGCCCTGGTCCTCGCAGGTCTCCTCGGGCCGGGGCCGCTCCGCGGTCCCCGTGTTCACTGTCGTGCACTCATAGCGGAAGTCGATCACGCTCCGCCATGTGTTGCCGGAGGCACCGTCGAGCGCGTAGGCGAACATGCCCAACCCGCCGAGCAGGAACAGGATCTGGAAGGTGCGGGTGATGGGATGCATGTGCGTGAACTCCACCCGGGGAAGGGCTTTCGCCCTTGTCGGTCGTGCGGTTGGTGTCGTGCCGGACAGGCCGGTCCGGCGACGAGGAGGGGAGAAGCGGGAACGGGACGGGCTGTGGTGAGCGCGGGAAACCGTGATGCTCACCACAGCCACGCACATGAGGACGACCACGCCCTGCTCGTGGCCGTCCCCATCAGCCGTACCGACTCCCCCCGGGGTCGGCACGGGGCCATGATGGTGGACGGGAGGGGCGAGAGGTACCTGAAACTTTTCAGGGTCGCCCGAGTGCGGTGTCCCCGGTCTGGGCCTGGCCCCCGGCCGGGGTGCGGCGGACGGCCACGGTGGCGGAACGGGGGCGGCCGTCCGCCCTGCGGTCCGGCCAGTTGCCGACCGCGCGGGGGTTTTCGGCGTCCGGGGTGCCCCAGCGGGTGGTGCGTTCGCCGGGGTGCTGGATGTTGACGAACAGGGTCCGGCCGTCCGGTGTGGCGGTGACGCCGGTGACCTCGGCGCCGCGCGGGGCGGTGAGGAAGCGGCGGACCGTCCCGGTGGTGGTGTCGGCGGCCAGCAGGGCGTTGTTCCCGGCGGCCCGGTGGGCGGCGGACGGGCCGTTCAGCGCGTGGCCGGAGACGCCGGTGGAGATCCAGAGGGTTCCGTCGGCGCCGAACCACAGGCCCTTGGGCGCCGCGAACGCGCCGTCGGACGTCAGCCGAGGGTCACCGGCGGCGAGGAACTCCTCCCAGCGGAACGAGCCCGCCCCCGCGCCCTGTTCGAGGTCCTCGCGCCAGCGGATGACACGACCGTACGGGTCGGCCTGCCCGTCGCACCCCTTCGGGGACCGCGCGTCGGCCGCCGCACCGCCCGTGCAGGTGGAGCCGCCGGTGCTGTTGGCGAGGGCCAGGTACACGTCTCCGTCCGGGCCGACGGCGACCCGCTCGGGACGCCCCAGCGGGGTGGCGCCGAGGGCGTCCGCGGCGAGCCGGGCCCGTACGAGGACGTCGGCCTGGTCGCGCCAGCCTGCCGCCTCGGTGAGCGGGCCCTCGCCGTGCCGGAGCGGCAGCCACTCGCCGGCGCCGTCCGGGGAGATCCTGGCCACGTAGAGGGTGCCGTGGTCCAGAGGGCTCCTGCCCACCGCCCGCAGCCTGCGCCAACTGCCGGCGCTGACGTACTTGTAGAGGTACTCCCCGTCCTCGGCGTCCGAGCTGTACACCACGACCCGCCCGGCGGCCTCGGTGACCGTGGCGCTGCCGTGCATGAAGCGCCCGAGGGCGGTGCGCTTGACGGGGACGGAGGACGGGTCGCGGGGGTCGAACTCGACGACCCAGCCGAAGTCCTCCGGCCGGGCCTGCGCCGAGGCCAGGTCGAAGCGCGGCTCGGTGCGGTGCCAGGGGTGGCCGAAGCCGGTGGCGGACAGGCCGTAGCGCACGTGCGCCTCGCGGCGCCGCCAGGTGGAGTCGTCCGTGCCGAAGAAGGCGTTGAAGTTCTCCTCGGCGGCCAGGTAGGTGCCCCAGGGGGTGACCCCGTGACCGCTGCACGCCAGCACGCCGCGCGGTTCGCCCGCCACGGTCACGGGCCCGGAGAACCGCACCGGAGTGTCACCCGTGATCCTCCGGTTGCGGGCCGAGTCCACGGCCTGCCAACCGCCGCCGGACTCCCGTACCGCGACCACGGAGACGCCCTGCGCGGCGAGCGCCTTGTCGGCCCCGCCGCCCAGCAGGGCCGGGTCGGAGGTCTCGTGATTGATCACCAGCAGCCCGTGACGGCTGCCCGCGCTGCCTTCCGCCGAGGGGAAGAACTGAACGCCGTGGTGGTGGCTGCCGACCTGCCGTGCCTGCTCGGCCGCCGAGTTGCCGCCGTCCGCCCGCCAGCGCGGCCCGGCCGCGCGCAGCGCCAGGCCCCACGGGGCGAGGACGTCCGCGGTGAACCCGGCGGGGACCGTGACGGTGTCCGCCTCGTTCGCCGCCACCGCCGTGAAGTCCGACGGGCCGAGGGCGACGCCGCCGGACCGTCTGGGCGGTGTGCCGGCGGCGGACAGCGCGGAGGCTCCGGAGGCGCCGAGGCCCAGCAGCCCGGCGGCCGCCAGGGCGCCGCCGGTGAGCACGCCACGGCGGTTCATGCCGGTCGTCGGAGAGTGCGTGGTGTTCGTCGTGGTGTCGTCGCGCATCAGAACTTCCCCCGGTTGAGAGCGGTCTGCAGGGCCCTGGTCGTGCCCGCTCCCCAGTCGCCGTCGACGGTGAGCCCGGCTCCGATCATGCTGTTGAGGTGCCGTTGCAGGGCCTTCACCGTGGCCGGCCCGATGTCGCCGTCCACGATCAGGTTGGCGTCGGCCCAGGTGTTCAGGTGGTGCTGCAGGGCGCGCTTGGACTCCGGTCCCCACGCGCCGTCGGCGGTGACACCGATGGCCTGCTGGGTCGCGGAGATGGTCCTCGGGCCGAACACGCCGTCCACCGTCAGGCGGGAACCGTCGGAGTAATGACCGTAGGCCGCTTCGGTGTTGGGCCCCCACAAGCCGTCGGCGGTGACGCCCACCTTGGCCTGGAGCCACTTGACTCCGGCTTCGGTTTTCGGTCCGAAGATGCCGTCGACGTCCAGTGCGGGGCTGTAGCCGAGGTCGTTCACGGCACTCTGCTGGGAGGTGACCGAACGGATCGTCGTCAGCCCGCCGTTGGAGTACGGTGCGCTCCCGCCCGTGTAGTCGTTGTACGCGGCTTCCGTGGCCGGTCCCCACAAGCCGTCGGCCGTGGTGCCGACCTTGGCCTGGAGCCACTTGACTCCGGCTTCGGTTTTCGGTCCGAAGATGCCGTCGACGTCCAGCGCGGGCGTGTAGCCGAGACCGTTCACGGCACTCTGCTGAGAGGCGACCGTCCGGATCGAGGTCAGGCCGCGGGAGCTGGTGCCGGTGCCGATGTACGCCCGGTACGCGGCCTCCGTGTTCGGCCCCCAGATGCCGTCCGCTGTGGTGCCGACCTTGGTCTGGAGCCACTTGACTCCGGCTTCGGTCTTCGGTCCGAAGATGCCGTCGACGTCCAGCGCGGGCGTGTAGCCGAGACCGTTGACGGCCTCCTGCTGCGATGCGACCGACCGCATATAGCCACCGCCGGTCGAGCCGCTGCCACCACCTATCACGTCCACCAGGCCGTCCACCGGCATACCATCCCGCACCCACGACCGCAGGTCGCCGCCCGGACACGCGGTGGAGCCCAGGGCACTGTGGTACGTCGTGGCCAGGGTCTTGCCGACGACGTCGTTCGTCTTCCGGTACAGGCTGCGGATCGCCCTTTTCGCCGCCACCGTGGCATCACCGTCACGGCCGATGAAACACACCGCGATGTGCGTCCTGTTGTAACCGCTGGTGTGCGCGCCCTCGTTGTCCCAGCCGCGCCCCTCGTAGATCCGGCCGCCCTGGTCCACCAGGAAGTTGTAGCCGATGTCCCACCAGCCCTTCGTGTCCATGTGGTAGTTCTGGATCGCCCGTACGGTCTGGTTGGGATTGGCCGCGGAGTAATGGACCACGAAGCCCGTGCGCTCCGAATTCGGCACCTTCGCCACGTCGCGGGGCGAGCGTGCTCCCCAGTTCGACCGGGAGATGATCTTCAGCCTCGGGTCCTTCGGGACCGGCTTCTCGCCCCCGCCGCTCCCGTACGTCGTGGGGTCGATGTCGGACCCGCGCTGCGCGTACTCGATCAGGTTCCTGCCCGGACACTTGGTGTCCCAGCCGCCCGCGCTGTGCGG
This sequence comes from Streptomyces sp. NPDC002845, assembly GCF_053591955.1. Lineage (NCBI taxonomy): Bacteria > Bacillati > Actinomycetota > Actinomycetes > Kitasatosporales > Streptomycetaceae > Streptomyces > Streptomyces sp. NPDC002845. The sequence continues at coordinate 152,835 of NZ_JBSFUU010000001.1, forward strand.
GAGGATCAGGTTCCCGGCCTCCTTGTCGTTCGCGAGTTCGTACCGCAGGTGGAAGATGAGGTTTCTCATCGAGGTCAGCATCGCGGTCGTCGGCTTGTCCGGAACGCCCAGCATTCCCTGAATCGAGTAGAAGCAGGTGTTCCGGCCGAGCTCGCGACCGCCCACATTGATGGTGGCGCCGCCGTTGGCTTCGCCGCGTTCATAGCCCCGGCCTTCGTAGACGGTGCCGTGCGGGCAGACAAGGAAGTTGTAATAGATGTCCCCGGAATCCCGCCAATGATTTGGGAATATCCTCGTCGCTATTCTCTTGCGGCAGTCGGTTTCCGAGTTCGGCGAGAACGAATTACTGCTTCCCATGTAGTGAATGAAAACGCCGCCCTCATACGGCGACCACGGCCTGCGGGACGGAACCGGAGACCCGCTGTATCGCGCGATGAAAGTGCTGGCGGGGCGGGTCGGATCAGACATGTTGTGAGAGATGTACTGGGCCCATGTGGACCGCTTCTCGATGGTGACGGATGCCATCTGCGGGGATCACCGCTTTCTCTGGTGTGGCCAAGGTGTTCACCGGTGCGGCGAGCGAGTTCGCGTCGCCCCTCGGGGCCGGGCCGGGACAGGAGACGACCGGACGGCGGCGATCCGCGCTCCCCTCGCGGCACTCGACGGGCGCGCCCCATGGTTGCCCAGACCGACGCACCGGTCCATACTGTTGCGGCTGACCGCAAAGGCCCAGTTCACCGGGGGAGATTGATGCTGCGCATCCACTTCACCGAGGTCGACCTGGCCAGAACGAGGCTGGCCGACGGGCCGGACCCGCTCTGGGAGCTCGCCGGGAGCATGCACCGCCTTCAGTCTCGACGGGGCCGCTGGGCCTTTGCCCAGTGGTACGACACGGCACGCCACGAATTGCGGGAACAGGGCCTGGAGCGGCCCATCAGCACCCAGCTCATGCCGTTGTATTCGAGGGGTGTGTATTTTCCGGACTTCCTGACGCCTGTTCAAGCGGCAGACGGCCTGAAGAGTGGAATCGAGGCGATCCTCGAAGCTCATCCCCGCCGGATAGCGGCGGAGATCGGCCAGCTCTCCCGGAGCGGAGCCGAACCCCCACGATGGACTGCGGAACTCCCCAGCAAACAGGGGCGGCAGGAACTCGCGCGGATGCTGCGCACCTATCACACGGCGGTCATCGAGCCGCACTGGGAGCGGATACAGGCCCGGATCGAGGCCGAGCGCACGGTGCGCTTTCGCGCTCTCATGACGGGCGGCGTGGAGGGAATGCTCGCCGACCTCGGCCCCACGATGCGCTGGGAGAGCCCTGTCCTGTACGTCAAGTACCCGGCGGAGGACCGGGACCTGCACCTGAACGGCCGCGGTCTGCGACTCGTTCCGTCCTATTTCTCCTGGGGCGCTCCGGTGAGCTTCGCCGACCCGGACCTGCAACCGGTCCTCTGCTACCCGGTTTTCCAGGAACCGCCCGCTTCGGCCTTCCCCGCCGACGACGGTTCGCCGGGAAAGGCCCTCACCGCCCTTCTCGGACAAGCCCGAGCCGCTGTTCTGCGGACCGCGGCGAGCGGCGCCACGACGGGTGAGATGGCCCGTGCCATCGGTGTCTCCGCGTCCTCCGCCAGCAGACACGCCACCGTGCTGCGTGACGCCGGCCTGATCACCAGCAGCCGGCACGGCGCGAGTGTGCTCCACACGCTGACACCGGTGGGTGCCTCCGTGCTGCGGGCCGCCGCGCGCCGAGCCCGGGAGCGGGCGACCGACGCGCAGCAGGAGTGAAGACGGCGGCTGCGCCCCGGTGAGGGAGAGCCTGCCGCCGGGGAAAGTGCGGGCTGCGGCCCCCATGGACGGGCGCCGCAGCCGACGTACTGGAGAGAGGGCGGGGCTCGGTCAGAGCCGAACGCACTTGTAGGAGCCGCCGCGGCTGAACTCCTACCTGAGGTGGGCGCGCCGTCTTCATCTCCCCTCGTTTCATGTGGCGTGGTGCTGGTCGGCCTACGTCACTGCGCCCGGAAGCGGGTGCCCTGCGCCACGAGGTGATGCGCGGAAACCTCGAATCTTTCAGGAGCGCGGCCGCGGGCATGGCACGTATGGTCTGGGACGTACGTTCTGGGACGTACCTCTCAAGTACGGCCGACGAGATCCACTGTTGTTGATCGATGCCGCGTCCGACCACACTGTTGCGGCTGAGCGCAAAAGCTGAGTTCATCGGGGGAAACGAGATGCTCCGCGTCCATTTCAGTGATGTCGATCTGGCCAGGACCCGGGTGTCCGCCGTGCCGGATCCGCTCTGGGAGATCACTGCCAGCCTGCACCGCCTCCAGACCCGGCAGGGTCGTTGGGCGTACGCGGACTGGTACCGCACCACCCGCCGGCGGTTGCGGGACAGCGGGCTGGAATGTGCCCTGCGCAGCGTGCTGTTGCCGCTGTTCCCGAGGGCGGCCTACTTCCCGGACTTCCTGACGCCGGTCCAGACCGCCGACGGGCTCGACGCGGGGCTGGAGGCCGTCCTGGCCACGCCGCCGGGCCGGGTGCTGGCGGAGATGACGATCCTCGACCGGGTCGTGGGAGCGCCCGCGTGGGCGTCGCGGCTCACCGAGCTCTCGACTCGCCGGGAGCTGGTGCGGGTGCTGCGCGCGTATCACGAGACCGCCATCGCTCCGTACGAGGACCGGACCCAGGCCCGTGTCGAGGCGGAACGGGCGCTGCGGTGCCGCACGCTGATGGACGGCGGGGTGGAGGGAATGCTCTCCGGACTCGGCCCCACCATGCGCTGGGAACGCCCCGTACTGCACGTCGACTACCACCCCTCCGTGGACCGCGACCTGTACCTGGACGGACGCGGAATGCTGTTCGTGCCGTCGTACTTCAACTGGCAACGGCCGGTCACCCTCGCCGACCCGGCACTACCGCCGGTCCTGATCTACCCACTGCTCCACGAGCCGTCCGCCCCGGACGCCGACACCACCGGATCGTTGACGGCCCTGTTCGGCCGTGCCCGCGCCGCGGCTCTGTGCGCCGCGTCGGCCGGGGCCACGACCGGTGAGATCGCCCGTGCGGCGGGGGTGGCCGCGTCCTCCGCCAGTCGTCATGCCATGGCGTTGCGGGACGCGGGCCTGATCACCAGCCACCGGCACGGAGCGACCGTCCTGCACACCCTCACGCCGGCCGGAGCGTCCGTAATCCGGGCCGCCACACGAACCCCCGACGGCGAGGGGCGCGCTGCCGTGTAGGACGCCTCAGCTCGGTGAGAGCTCGCACCACACCGTCTTGCCGCCACATGCCCGCTCCACACCCCAGTGCCCCGCGAGCGCGTCCAGCAGGAAAAGGCCGCGGCCGGACTCGTCGTCCGTGGCCGGGTGACGGAGGATCAGCCAGGAGTCGGGGTCGGGGTCGGTGACCTCCAGGCGCGTACGGCCGTCGGCGGTGTGGATGACGCGGAGGGTCACCCGAGTGCCCTCGCCTACGTGGCTGATCACGTTGGTCAGCAACTCGCTGACGCAGAGCTGGACTTCGGGGCAGGGGACGCCCAGGTGCTCCCGTACGGTACGGCGGACCTCGGGTACGGCTTTGGGGAGCGCGAGCAGAGTGAGGGTGAGCGGTGCCGGTGGGGTCACTGGTCGGCCGCCTTGAGCAGGGCGGCGGCCAGGGCCTGTGCGGTGGCCGTGTTGCAGTTGCCGAGGGCGATGAGGGGCGGCTTGGGGTACGTCCCCGCGAAGGTCGGCAGGTCGATGCCGAGGGAGGGGAGCGTGATGCCGTTCGCCTCCAGTGCGGTGCGGAGCTGCTCGACGCAGGACTCTGTGTCGTTGTGGGGGGTCATGGGGCGTACACCTTTCCTGTGCGTTCTGTGACGATTCACTCACAGAGTGGCGTCAAGCGGCGTACTGTGAAAGGCGTTTGAGTTGCGCACGTAAGTGGCAAACGGTGGTGGTGAGTTGTGCCTGCACGTAAGGATCCTGACGCGTCGGTGAGCGTTCCCTGCTTCTACGGTGCCGAGTTGCGCTTCAAACGGGAGCAGGCGGGGCTGACGCTGGAGCAGTTGGCGGAGGGGAGTTTTCGGGGGATCTCGTTCCTGAGTCAGATCGAGCGAGGCGAGCGGCGGATGCCGGAGGACCTCGCCAAGCATGTGGACGAGCGGCTGGGGACGGATGGGTTTTTCCAGCGGCGGTGTGAAGATGCGGCCAAGGCGCGGAGGGTCGGCATCGCCGAGTACTTCGCGGATGTCGCCGAGATGGAGAGGCTTGCGCGGACCATCAAGGACTGGGCTCCCATGTTCGTGCCCGGGCTGCTGCAGACCAGGGCGTACGCAACGGCGATCACCCGGGCGGCGATGCCGCGAGCCTCGGACACCGAGGTCGAGGAGATCGTGGGTGCTCGTCTGGGCCGAGCGAGGCTCTTCACAAGCGAGGAGCCGCCGAAGTTCTGGGCGGTTCTCGACGAGTTGATCATCCGGCGACGGGTGCTGCCGCCTGCGGGGATGGCCGAACTGCTGGACCACATCGCCGAGGTGGTCAGGGCCACACGGTCCATTGTGCAGATCGTCCCGGAAACCGCCGCGACCCACCCGTTCATGATGGGGATGACCCGGATCATGACCTTTCTCGACGCGCCACCGCTCGTGTACACCGAAGGTCTGCACAGCAGCCAAGTCATCGACTATCCGGCCCTCGTGATGGAGTACCGCGAGTCGTACGATCTGCTCAGGGCCGCCGCACTGCCGCCGGAGGCGTCCCTGGCCATGATCGAGGCAGCTGCAGAGGATTACCGGAATGAAGCACAACAGCAACATCGACCTGAGCTCCGTGCAGTGGCGCAAGAGCAGCTACAGCAACGGGACCGGCGGTGAGTGCGTCGAGGTCGACCCCAGCCTCCCCCACCTCGTCCCCGTCCGCGACTCCAAGGACCCCCAAGGCTCCATACTCGTGTTCCCCACCCGCGCATGGGCCCTCTTCGCCGAGTCCCTGTAGGGATTGAGCACCTTCGAGTGGGCGCTTGTTGGTGGCGTGGCCAAGAAACGGGCGGCCTCATCGGTCACGTCGTATCCCGGCAGGCCTTCGAGCCCGGTCCGGTGCGTACGACGCGAAGGACGGCCCGCCGGTCGTCGACCGGCGGGCCGTCAGGCGCTGCGAACGGTCGTTCAGCTGCAGCTGCTGTTGTTCTTGTAGCTCGCGACCTGCCACTGGCTGTTGTGGTAGAAGCGGTATTTGCCGCTCGACGTGCGGAAGATGTCGAAGTAGAAGCGGGAGCCGTGGTATCGGAGCTTGGCCCGCTCGTTGGGGTTGGCGCTGTAGCCGCGGTACTCCAGTTCGCCCGCGCCGGTGCTCTTGTTCCACTTGCTGTCGGCGGCGCCGAACGTCTTCTTGCCGACGATGCCGTCCTGCGTCAGCCCCCAGGCCTTCTGCAGCTGCTTGGTGGCGTACTTGGTGTTCGGGCCGAACTTGCCGTCGATGTCCGACTTGTCGAACTTGGTGCCGTTGCTCTCCTTGACGCCCTCCGCGTACAGGATGATCTGCCAGAAGCAGGTGGCGTTGGAGTCCTTGTGCGACGAGGTCGACAGCGTGCCCTCGTCGCCGAAGTCGTCGTAGTACGTGCCGGCGCCGCTCACGTAACCGTCGGAGGTGGCGGCCGAGGCCGGTGACGCGCTCACCGCCAGTGCGCCCGCGACGGCGGTGCTCACGGCGGCGGTGGCCAGACGGGCCCGAGTCGTACGGAAGTTCATGTGTGTCCTTCCCCCGTTGAGGTGTTGTGCGTTCTTGCCATGACCATGTTGGCCGCCGGGGCTGTATATGGGGAACCTGAAATGTTTTAGGTGCGCGGCCGGAACCAGTCGCCCCGGTCGGCCGCTCCCGGCGGCCGAATGGCGCATAACGGGATACAGAGTCCCTCGCTCCGCTGAGATGGTCGGGCACAGGCATGTCGCCCGAGCCAGGGAGGCCCGGTCATGTGGAGCAGATTCAGTGGGTTACGTCGTTAGGCCGCCGTTGGTGGGGTGCTCGCCGTCGCAGCCGCCGTCGGTACCGGGGCGGTCGGGAGCGCGTCCGCTGCCGAGAAGGCGGTCGTGCCCTGTGAGAAGGGGTACGTGTGTCTGGTGCCCCTGTACGGGACCGGGTGGCCGGTGCTCGTGCCGGAGGGGAAGAGTGCCGATTTCGACCCCGCGCTCAGAATCTCTGAGATCACCAACAACACGAGCATCACGTACTGCGTGGGAGGCGACCTCCACTACCCGCTCGGGTCCGGTCAGACGCGGACCGGCGTTCAGCAGGTGACGGGGCTGGATCCCTCGTACGGCGGTGCGTGTCTGCTGTGACCGTGTCCGGTGCGAACGTGTCCGCTGTGATCGTGTTCCGGACTCACCAGATCGACGAGAGCAGCGTCCACAGTGTGGACTTGGACGAGCAGCTGTCCACCAGCTCGTGGGAGAGCGGGGCGTAGGTGCCCGCCAGGTTGCCCATGCTGTTCGCCTGGCTGCAGCCGGTGCGCTGGGCCATCCGGCGGCGGTCGTTGCCGGCGGGCTGGAAGTCGGTGCCCCGGTAGTAGGCGACGTCCTGGAACTCTCGGCCGTCCGCGATGTTGTTGAAGGCCGACCTGACCGGGTGGCGGGCGGCCCAGTCGCATTTCTCCTCGCCCGAGAGCCAGTTCGCGTCGTTGCCCCGCCAATGGCACATCTCGCCATTGCCGTTGTGCTCGCTGAAGAAGCACACGGAGTCCTCCGGGCAGCGGTCGTAGCCGTAGACCACCTTGCCGTCCTCCCCGGTGGGGAACGCCGACCCCTTGGGCAGCGCCACATACACCGGCGTCCCGTCGTCCGGCACCACGTGTACGTACGCCGCCGTCGCCGTCCCCGTCACCGCCAGGAGCACCGTCACGAGCGCCGCCGTCAGGACGGGACGGCGGCGCCAGAAGCGGGGACGGAGCCGGGGGAGGCGGGGTGAGAGGGGGACGCCCGCGGCCTCCTCGACCCGGCGGAGGAGGGTGTCCGTGGTGTGGGCGGAGCGGTCCTCGTGGGTGCGGGCGAGGCAGTCGGTGATGATCTCCCGCCAGGTGGAGGGGAGTTCGGGGGACAGCCGGAGGTCCTCCGTGCCGCGGGCGTAGCGGACCGCCGCGTCCTGGCGGGCCTCAGTGGTGGAGCCGGGGAACGGGTGTGTGCCGGTGAGGACGCGGTGGGCGAGGACGCCGAAGGCCCAGAGGTCGGCGGTGGGGCGGGTCTTGGTGCCGCGTTCGCCGATTTCGGGCCAGAGGAGTTCGGGCGGGGTGTAGTCGGGGGTGGCGAAGGCGGGTGCGTATGCGTGGGTGCCTTCGAGTTCGGCGGCGAGGTTGAAGTCGGCCAGTCGTACTGAGCCGTCTTTCATGAGGAGTACGTTGGCGGGTTTGAGGTCGCCGTGCAGCCAGCCTGCGTGGTGCAGTTGGGCCAGGCCTTCGCAGATCTGGGCGAGGAGGGCGGAGCCGGAGTCGGGGGTCGGGGTCTGGTCCAGTACGGCGTCGAGGGAGCTTTCGGCCTGTTCCAGGACGAGGACGGTGGCGCCGTCGAGATCGGGGTGGTCGGGGTCGTCGACGGTCAGGGTCTCGTACATGCGGATGAGGCGGGGTGAGCGCAGTCGCTCCAGCAACTCGACCTCCCGTTCGGCGAGTTCGCGGAGGTGGCGGAGTTGGCGTGGGGTGCTGGTGCCGGTCGGGAGGAACTTCAGTGCCGCTCGCCGTGGCTCTCCACCGTCCAGGGGGCGGGCCGCGTACACCGTCGCGAACGCCCCGGACGCCAGCGGCTCGCGGACCTCCCACCGGCCCACGCGGTAGCCGAGGGGGATGGGGACGGCGTGGGGGATGCCGGTCATCCGGCCACCTCGCTCGGGACGGCGGGGGCCAGCACGACGAGGTCGTCCTCGCGTACGAGGTCGAAGCGGAGCGCGAGCGAGACGAGCGACTCCTTCTTGCCGTGCACGCGCTGGCCCGCCTCGGCCGTGTCGGGGCCGGGGCGCAGCCGGAGTTTGACGGCCAGGTAGTCGATGTTCCAGTAGACGGAGGAGCGGGCGGCCGCGGGCCAGCTGGGGCGCAGCCGTTCCACGAGCTGGTCGACGGTGGGCAGCGGGGCGTGCGGTGCGCCGCGCAGACGGGGCTCGCACAGGGCGGCCAGGACCGCGAAGTACCGCTTGGTGCGGTCGAGGGCGAAGGCCGGGCGCGTGGCGGTGCCCGCCAGCCCGGGGTGGGCGGGGCGTACGCCGTAGCGGTGGCGCGGGGCCCAGACGTCGAAGCTGAGCAGGTCGCCCGCGGCGGGCAGGACGACACGGGAGAACTCGAACGGGATCGGCGCGTCCAGACGACCGGGCGCAACCTTGACGTGCTCGCCCGCGCCCTCCGGGTTCTCCACCACGTACGTCTGGTCCACGCTGTGGTTGCTCATGATCCAGAACGCCTGGTGGGCGGCGATCTCTCCGGCGAGGCGCGGAACCCCTGCGTGGTCGATCCTCAGCGCGCCGTCCGTCGCGGCCCGTCCGAAGACGAGGCTCTCGCCCACCGCGAGCTTGATCTGGTCATCGGGTCCGTCGCACCGCGGTGGCACAACGATGATGCTGTGCATGGCGTTTGTCCCCCTCCTGCTCCAAATGCGGCTCAGAGTAAGCGGAGAGAGTGAGAGCGCTTGCACCTTTGGGCGGGCATGGCGCGTCACGTGAAGGATGTACCTAATATCCGCCCAGGTGGTTCACCAGGTGTTTTCTTTTGGTTCACACGGGATTCGAAACCGGCGTCGGAGTTGGAGTCGGAATCGGTACATGGCACGGCCTTCGGTGCTCCCCCGAAGTCGGGACGCACCAGGGCCGTGTCTCCCCTGAACGGGTGGAGACACGGCCCTGGGTGGGAATGGCGTGAGGGCCGTGAGGCGTGAGGGTCGTACAGGTGTTGCCCTCGGGTGCCTTCAGGCGGCGCTCATCGGGAGCTCGTCGCGGGTGGCTTCACCGCGAGTCACTGCGAGCGAGTCACTGAGAGCGGATCACGATCGACGAGCACACCTTGTCGGCGAACGTCTGCTTCTTGGCGTCCCACGCCGGCCACAGGTAGCCGAGGTAACAGGGAAGGCTGTCCAGGAAGTGCGCCAGCCGGCGGACGAACGCCATACCGATGCCGAGCGGCTGCCCGTCGCTCTCCCGGACCAGCCGGATGCCGAGTGCCTTCTTGCCGACCGTCTGCCCGGTGCGGCCCTCCATGATCAGCTGCCAGATCACGACACCGATCAGGCCGAGGGCGCCGAGGGAAACCAGGGCTGGCGTGTCCTTGCCCACGATGACCAGGACGTACGGGATGAGGTACAGGAGACCGTCCACCAGGGTGCCGAGGAAACGCTGGCCCCAGTTCGCGTACGGCGGCTCGGCACCGTAGCCCGGCTGCTGCGGGTAGCCGCCGTAACCGGGCTGCCCGCCCTGCGGGTAACCGTAGCCCTGCGGCGGGATGCCGCCCTGCGGGGTCTGCGGGTAGCCGTACGGCTGCTGGGGCGGCTGGCCCTGCTGTGGGTAGCCGTAACCCGGCTGCTGCGGCTGCTGCGGGTTCTGCGGCTGGCCGGGCTGGCCGTACGGGTTGTTGGGGGAGCCGAAACTCATGGCGGATTTCCTCCGTTGCAAGCATGGGGACAGTGCGGGTTGCGCGGAGGAACGTCACGGAAAGAGCGGCTTGCCCCCCTCGCAGACCGCGGTAGTGCGGCCCTCATGCTCTAGGCGTGGCGTGTTCTTGTCCAGCCGGTAGTCCTATGTGTTGTGCACCTGCAACGTCTGCGATCTTGTGGTCGGCGGGGTGGGCGGGTAGCGGGAGGGATGGCTGGGGTTTGTGGGTCGGGGGCGGGGTCTGATGGGGCGCGTGGCTGGGTGGCGCGTGCCTGGGTGGGGGGCCTGACGTCTGGCGGGGTGCGGCTGGATGGGAGCTCCTGCACCCTGCGGGTCCCGGTCGGACGGGAGCCCCCGCGCCCCGCGGCACCCGGCCCGATGGGAATCCGACCCGGTCGGATTGGAACCCCGTGGCTGTCATCGGCGAGGATGGGGCCATGACCGCCCAGATTCTCGATGGCAAGGCCACCGCAGCCGCGATCAAGTCCGATCTGACCGCCCGCGTGGCGGCGCTGAAGGAGAAGGGCGTCACGCCCGGACTCGGCACGATCCTGGTCGGCGACGACCCCGGCAGCCAGAAGTACGTCGCGGGCAAGCACCGCGACTGCGCACAGGTCGGCATCGCCTCCATCCAGCGCGAACTGCCCGCGACCGCCACCCAGGAGGAGATCGAGGCCGTTGTACGGGAGCTGAACGAGGACCCGGCCTGCACCGGCTACATCGTCCAGTTGCCGCTGCCCAAAGGCATCGACGAGAACCGCATCCTGGAACTGATGGACCCGGACAAGGACGCGGACGGCCTGCACCCGATGAACCTCGGCCGCCTCGTCCTCAACGAGCCCGCCCCGCTGCCCTGCACCCCCAACGGCGTCCTCACCCTCCTGCGCCGGTACGGCGTCGAGATCAAGGGAGCCGAGGTCGTGGTCGTCGGCCGGGGTGTGACGATCGGACGCCCGATGCCGCTGATGCTGACCCGGCGCAGCGAGAACGCCACGGTGACGCAGTGCCACACGGGTACGCGTGACCTGTCCGCGCACTTGAAGCGCGCGGACATCATCGTCGCCGCCGCCGGTTCCGCCCACCTGATCCGCCCCGAGGACGTCAAGCCGGGCGCCGCCGTCCTCGACGTCGGTGTCTCGCGCTCCGCCGAGGGCAAGGTCGTCGGCGACGTACACCCGGACGTCGCCGAGGTCGCCGGGTGGATCTCCCCGAACCCGGGCGGCGTCGGCCCGATGACCCGCGCCCAGCTGCTCGTCAACGTGGTCGAGGCGGCGGAGCGCAGTGTCGGCTGAGGAAACCCCCGAGGCCACCGGGGAGACCGTGGCGACCAGGGAGACCAAGGGGACCGAAGAGACCGAGGTGACCGAGGTGACCGAGGTGACGGAGACGCAGGACGTGAACGTGACCGACGCCGTCAGCGCACCGGACGCCGACGACAGGTCCGTACGGTCCACCCGTCGCTTCCCGGCCGTCACCAAGGACACCGCCCGGCCCGAGGGTGGCGGCCGCGCGGCCCCCGGCGACGCGCCCGCGCCCGCCCGTCAGTGGCCGATCCTCGCCGTCCTGTCCGCGGTCGGCATCGGGCTGCTGCTGACCGCGCTGGACGTCTTCCGCTACGGCACGATCCTGATCGGCGCGGCCCTGCTCACCGGCATGGTGCTCCGCTGGGTCGTGCCCGACGTGGGCATGCTCGCCGTACGCTCCCGGTTCACCGACATGGTGACGTACGGCCTCCTCGGCAGCGCCATCGTCCTCCTCGCCCTGATGGCGCAGCCCAACCCGTTGCTGGAGATCCCGTTCATGCAGGACACGCTCCACTACACGATCCGGTGAAGCGCCACGATCGGCTGAGCGCCACGATCCGCTGAAGGCTCGACGCACGGGTACGGCGGCCCATCCTCTCCCCCGAGCGAGGACGGGCCGCCGCTGCAATCCACACTCATCCACCATGAACGCCCTGTTCAACAGCTGTCAGCTCGCTGTGGCACGGAAGTGACGGTTCCGGCACGGTGTCCGGGTTCGGCACTTGGTGGAGCAACTGCGGCCCCTGAAGGTCACGTACGGACACCTGCGGGATGTCAGTCAACTCCCGTTTCTTGGCATGTGTGTTCGTTGTGTCGATGTGTTGACAAGTTCGAGGATTTCTCACGGGAAGTCCCAACGCCACGGATAACGTGGATAATCGGGACGGTCCGGGATGTCCCACGCGTCCACCAGGGCTTCCACCCTGCGGTACGGGACGCCGGTGGGACACTGGATCGCGGGCTGGAGGGCGTGCAACGGTGCATGCCTCGGCCCGAATGCTCCCGCGCGCCCCTTCCCCGGGAACTGGCATCCTGGCCGGACGCATCCCAGTGGGTAGCCAGACGACGGAGATCGGCTCGTTGGACGGACTCGGACTCGGCCTCGGCGAGGGCACCATGCGCGGAATCAGCGGAATCAGCGGGAGCGGCGGGATCAGCGGTACGGGGGGAAGAATCAGGCACGTTCGGGGGGAAAGAGGGGGGGAGCAATGCCTCGTTGGAGGGCCTTGCCCGATGAACTCGATCCGCAGGTAAGGGAGTTCGCCAGCCAGTTGCGGCGGCTCGTCGACCGCAGTGGGCTCAGCATCGCCGCGGTGGCCGACCGCACGGGCTACAGCAAGACGTCCTGGGAGCGGTATCTGAACGGCCGGCTGCTCGCGCCCAAGGGCGCGATCGTCGCGCTGGCCGAGGTGACCGGGACGAATCCTATCCACCTGACCACCATGTGGGAGCTCGCCGAGCGCGCCTGGAGCCGTTCGGAGATGCGCCACGACATGACCATGGAAGCCATCCGGATCTCCCAGGCGCGCGCCGCGCTCGGGGAGTTCGGGACGGCCTCGTCGCCGCCGGGCAAGGGCCAGGGCAAGGACAGCGGCAGAGCGAGCCGGAGTGCGACCGCGACGCCGGGTGTGGCAGGCCCGGCGGGCGTGGCGCCGACGATTCCGCCGCAGGCGCCCGCGCCCGGCGAGGAACGGACGTCGCCCGCGGGGCGGGGCGGGGGCGCCGCGCAGGGCCCGGCTTCCGCCGGCACCGGTCGGGGCGGCGGCAGTTGGGGGGTCGCTCCTTCGCCGGCGGATCCGTCGGGACCGTCGCGTGCGCCGGGCGGGTTCGGAGGGACTGGGAGCGCTGGTGGCCTTGGCGGCCCTGGTGGGCCTGGGGGTCCTGGGCGTCTCGGGGGCCTTGGAGGCCCGGGGAGCTCTGGAGGCCCCGGGAGTCCTGGAGGCCCCGGGAGTTCCGGAAGCCCTGGGGTATCCGCCCCCCTCGGTACGTTCGGTCCGGCCGAACCGCCGCAGGGGGCTCGGCCGGGCGGGACCGGGTTGCCCGGCGGTCCGTCCGGCGGTTCGCCCGGGAAGCGGCGGATCGCGATGCTCCTCGCGGGAGGCGTCGGTGCGCTCCTCGTGATCGGTGCGGCGTTCTTCCTCACCAACGGCGGTGGGGAAGACCCGGAGGCCGGGGGGCAGCCCTCGGCGCCCGCGACCTCGACCGGCCCCGACCTTCCGGCCGGTGTGAAGTGCAGTGGAGAGGACTGCTCCGGCAAGGACGCGGAGATCATGGGGTGCAGCGGCGATCTGGTCACCACCACCAGCGAGGTGACCGTCGGTACGACTGTCGTTCAAGTCCGCTACAGCGAGACCTGCGGTGCCGCGTGGGGCCGTATCACCGGGGCCGCCCAGGGTGACGAGGTCCGGGTGACCGTCGGCACGACCAAGGAGACCGGTGCCATCTCGGAGGCCGGGGACACCATCGCGTACACCCCCATGGTCGCCGTCAAGGACGCGGTCGAGGCAACGGCGTGCGTGACGCTGGCGTCGGGGCAGGAGGGGTGCACGGAGTAACGGGGAAGCGGCGGCCGTGTGGTGTGCTGTGGCTGTGTCGTGTGCTGTGGGGGCGTGCGGAGAGGGTGCGCGCTCCCGCCACGCAAAGTATTCGTCGTACGAGGGGAATGCCCGCGTCCGACCGGGGCAGGCGGACAGCACCCCCACGGGAGTCCGGCCCGTCCGGGAGGTCAACACCCCTTCCCGGCCCGGCACCCCCACACGGCGGCCGCCATCGTCCCCTCTCTCCCGGACCGGCGGCCGCCTCTTCCTTGTCAACGTCAAAGGGCGTGATGTTGTGGGCCGGGCCACACGGACCCGGCCCTCCGGGATCCCGGATGCGCGATAGCGTCTCTGGGACTCTCAAGGATCCTGGGTCATCGCGTGGCCCCGAGGGGTGGAAGCGGTAACGAGCGCGGACGAGTCCGGGCCGATCCTTGGGTAGAGCCCGTATGCGGCGTCACTGGCTGTGAGGCATATGCCGCGGCATCTGGACTGTGCCTGCCCCTCCGGGTCGGGCGCACCCTGGGATGGCCGCCCCGCCGGACGCTGGACCGGTCACCTCGGCGAAGCCGTGGCGCCGGTGGCGGGGACCGTGCGCATGTCGAGCACACGGCGGGTGTGCCATGCAGAACGACAGGCGACTTATACGATCACGCCCTGATCTTGCCCCAGCCTCATTGAGCCCCCTTCAACCAATCGCTGTGCTGCTGAGTATCCTGACGGCTGGATCTCTCTTGACGCCAAGTGATCGATCATTCGTACCCCCGATCGATCATCGCGGCGGAGACCGCCGGTCACCGGGCCGACGGTCGGGATCCCGCACCCCGGGGCAGGGACGCCCCACCGCCAGCTGTCATACGGAGAACGCCATGACCCGCACTCCCGTGAACGTCACCGTCACCGGCGCGGCCGGCCAGATCGGTTACGCACTGCTCTTCCGCATTGCCTCCGGCCAGCTGCTCGGCGCGGACGTGCCGGTCAAGCTGCGCCTGCTGGAGATCACCCCGGCGCTCAAGGCCGCCGAGGGCACGGCCATGGAGCTCGACGACTGCGCCTTCCCGCTCCTGCAGGGCATCGACATCACGGACGACCCGAACGTGGCCTTCGACGGCGCGAACGTGGCCCTGCTCGTCGGCGCCCGCCCCCGCACCAAGGGCATGGAGCGCGGTGACCTGCTGGAGGCCAACGGCGGCATCTTCAAGCCGCAGGGCCAGGCCATCAACGCCCACGCCGCGGACGACATCAAGGTCCTCGTCGTAGGCAACCCGGCCAACACCAACGCGCTGATCGCCCAGGCCGCCGCGCCCGACGTACCGGCCGAGCGCTTCACCGCGATGACCCGTCTGGACCACAACCGCGCGCTGACGCAGCTCGCGAAGAAGACGGGCTCGACGGTCGCCGACATCAAGCGCCTGACCATCTGGGGCAACCACTCCGCCACCCAGTACCCGGACGTCTTCCACGCCACCATCGCCGGCAAGAACGCCGCCGAGGTCGTCAGCGACGAGAAGTGGCTCGCCGAGGACTTCATCCCGACCGTCGCCAAGCGCGGCGCCGCCATCATCGAGGCCCGCGGCGCCTCTTCGGCCGCCTCCGCCGCCAACGCCGCCATCGACCACGTCCACTCGTGGGTCAACGGCACGGCGGAGGGCGACTGGGTCTCCATGGGTATTCCGTCCGACGGGTCGTACGGCGTCCCCGAGGGCCTCATCTCCTCCTTCCCGGTCACCACCAAGGACGGGACGTACGAGATCGTCCAGGGCCTGGACATCAACGAGTTCTCCCGCGCCCGCATCGACGCCTCGGTGAAGGAGCTGGAGGAGGAGCGCGAGGCGGTCCGCGGCCTCGGTCTCATCTGACCTCTCAGCTGACCTCTCCGCGTCATCCACTGATCCCCGGGCAGCCGCAGCCGCCCGGGGATCAGCACGTTGTGGGCCAGGTCGGAGCTGTCAGGGCTTGAGGGCCACGGCGCCGAACTGCGGGACGACGGGGGAGTCGGACTCGGACTCGGGCTGCCACCGGGAGCACGAGACGAGGCCCGGCGGGAGGAGGTCCAGGCCGTCGAAGAAGGCCTCGATCTCGGCGCGGCCGCGGGCGGTGATCGGCGGGGTGGCGTTCTCGTTCCAGAACTTCATGGCCGGGATCTGGCCCGCGCCGCCCAGTGCGACGTCGTGGGTGGGGTGCGTCAGGACGAGGTAACTGCCGGACGGGACCACGGACATGACCCGGCGCACGACGTCCCGCGCGTGCGCGGTGTCGAGTATGAAGTTGAGGATGCCCAGCATCATGACGGCGACGGGCTGTCCGAAGTCGAGGGTGGCACCGGCTCGTTCGACGATGGTGTCCGGGTCGTGGGCATCGGCGTGGATGTAGTCGGTGGTGCCCTCGGGGGTGCCTGTCAGCAGGGTGCGGGCGTGGATGAGCACGATGGGGTCGTTGTCGACGTACACGATCCGCGACTCGGGCGCGATCCGCTGGGCTATCTCATGCGTGTTGTCCATGGTCGGCAGGCCCGTGCCGATGTCCAGGAACTGCCGCACCCCGCGCTCCGCGGCCAGGAACCCCACCGCGCGGCCGAGGAACTCGCGGTCCGCGCGGGCCACTTCGCGGATCACCGGGAACATGGAGGCGACGTGTTCGCCCACCTTCTGGTCGACCTCGTAGTTGTCCTTGCCGCCGATCCAGTAGTTCCAGACGCGGGCGTTGTGCGCCACGCTCGTGTTCAGTCTCGCCGATCCGCCCGACGGGCGCTGGTCCTCACTCACGTCTGTCTGCTCCCTCTCCGCGTACCCGCGCGCCGAGTTGTGGCGCCCCCTCAGCGTACGAGCCGCTTCTCGAACCAGTACGCGGGATACGTGTTGTCGTCGTACCGCGGGATCTCGGTGTACCCGCACGCCCGGTACATCGCCTGCGCCTCGGCGAGCGACGCGTGGGTGTCCAGGCGTACGACGCCGAAGCCGCGTCCGGAGGCATCCCGCTCCAACTCCCCGAGCAGCCGCCGGGCAAGGCCGAGGCGGCGGGCGTCCCATCCCCAAGGGCTCCGCCCTTCGACCCCATCGGGGCTGCGCCCCGGGCCCCCGGTAGGGGGGTGGTGTGGGTTGTTGGCGGTCTGCGGGTTGTGTGTGGCTTGTCGCGCCCACGCGGCGGAGCCGCATATCGACACAGCCCCGCGCCCCTGACGGAGCGCGGCTGCACCCTCCGTTACTTCAGCCCCTCCGCGATTTCGCGCAGCGCGGCCGTCGCGCTGCGCTGCAAGCCCGGTCCGAACGTGACCCGGGTCGCCCCTCGTTTGCCGAGTTCGGTGGGTGAGGGGCCGTCGTCGGGGCGGGCGTAGGCGTTGAGCGGGCCCGGGATTTCCGCCCGCAGCAGGGGGAGTACGTCCACGGGGGCGTCGATCGGATACATGCAGTCGGCGCCGGCGGCGACGTACAACAGGGCTCGCTCGACGGCCCGTTCGGGATCGGTGACCCCTGCCTCGAACGTATCGACGCGCGCGTTGACGAAGAGACCGTCGCCCGCGGCCGACCGCACCTCGGCGAGCCAGTCGGCGTGCCGGGCGGGGTCCTTGAGGGTCCCGTCCGTGGAGTCCTCCAGGTTGCAGCCGACCGCCCCCGCCTGCCACAGCCGCTCGACCAGCTCCCTGGGCGGCAGCCCGTACCCGTCCTCGACGTCCGCCGACACGGGCACGTCCACGGCCCGGATGATCCGCGCGACGGCCGCGAACATCTCCTCGGCCGGGGTCTCGCCGTCCTCGTACCCGAGTGAGGCGGCGATCCCCGCGCTGGGCGTGGCGAGCGCCGGGAACCCGGCCTCCGCGAACGCCCGCGCACTGACCGCGTCCCACGGGCCCGGCAGGACGAGGGGATCGCCGGGCGCACGGCCGAGGTGGAGGGCGCGGAACGTTTCGACCTTGCTCATGGTTTATGTCCCCCTGGTGGAATCCGGCGGCTGACCATCAACCGGTTCCAGTTGTTGATCGCGGTGATCAGCCCGATGAGATGGGCGAGCCCGGCGGCGTCGAAGTACTCGGCGGCCCGCTCGTACACCTCGTCCGGTACGAAGCCGTCCGTCAGCACGGTCACCGCCTCCGTCAGCGCGAGCGCGGCCCGTTCGCGCTCGTCGAAGACGTCCTCGGCCTCCTCCCAGGCGGCGAGGAGGCCGAGCTGCTGCTCGCCGACGCCGTGCTCGCGGGCGATCGTGAGGTGCATGTCGAGGCAGAACGCGCAGTGGTTGAGCTGGGAGGCGCGGATCTGGACGAGTTCGGCGAGGGCGGGGTCGCCGAGGCCCTTCTTCGCGGCCGCGCTGAGCGTGGACATGGCTTGGCCGACCGCCTGGTCGAGCAGTCGCGTACGGGCCGTCGGCGTACGGGAAGTCGCCGTACGGGAAGTCGCCGTACGGGCAGTCTCCGCACGGGCCGCCGCCGTACCAGAAACCGCCGTACCGGAAGCCGCCGCGCGGGCCGTCACTTGCGCTGTCCCGGCTGGTAGTGGCCCGGCACCATGCGGGTGGTCACCCCGAAGCGGTTCCAGGCGTTGATCACCGCGATCCCGGCGATCAGCTGGGCCAGCTCCGCCTCCTCGAAGTGCCGGGCGGCCTCCTCGTACACCTCGTCCGGTACGAAGCCGTCCGTCAGGACCGTCACCGCCTCCGTCAGCGCCAGCGCGGCCAGCTCCTTCTCCGTGTAGAAGTGCCGCGATTCCTCCCACGCGCCGAGCTGGACGATCCGCTCGACGCTCTCGCCCGCCGCGAGCGCGTGCTTGGTGTGCATGTCGAGGCAGAACGCACAGTGGTTGATCTGCGAGGCACGGATCTTCACCAGCTCGTACAGCTTCGGGTCGACACCCTGCCGGGAGGCCGCGTCGAGCCTGATCATCGCCGTGTAGACCTCCGGGGCGTGCTTGGCCCAGGGGAGGCGGGGCGTGTGCTCGGAGGCGTACTCGGTCTTCTCGCGGGTCTCTTCCGTCGTCTCCGTCGTCGTCATGCCCTCGATCCTAGGAGCGAAGCAGCCCAGGAGTATGGTCCATTTCCATGGCGAAACCGTGGGCCACTTTCGGCGTCGACCTGCATCTGGAGCCGTCCGGTCCCGGCCTGTGCCGAGGCCTGCGCCGCGGCCTGACCGACGCGCTGTGCGAGGCCGTCCGCGGTGGCCGCCTCGCCCCCGGCACCCTCCTCCCCTCCTCCCGCTCCCTCGCCGCCGACCTGGGCATTGCCCGCAACACGGTCGCCGAGGCGTACGCCGATCTTGTCGCCGAGGGCTGGCCTGACGGCCCGCCAGGGCTCGGGCACCCGGGTCGCCGAACGGGCCGTCCCGCAGTCCACGCCCACGCCCGCCCCACGGCGCCGGGAAGTGCCCGGACCGGCGTACGACCTCATCCCCGGCACCCCCGACCTGGCCTCCTTCCCCCGCGCCGAGTGGCTCAAGGCGGCCCGCCGGGCCCTGGCCTCCGCGCCCTCCGACGCCCTCGGTTACGGCGACCCGCGCGGCCGGATCGAGCTGCGCACGGCCCTCGCGGGCTATCTGTCCCGCGCCCGGGGCGTACGGGCGGACCCGGACCGCATCGTGATCGTCTCGGGCTCCTCGCACGGGCTGATGCTGCTCGGCGCGGTGCTGCGGCAGCGCGGGGCGCGGTCGCTCGCCGTGGAGTCGTACGGCCTGGACGTCCACTGGGGCCTGCTGGAACGGGCCGGACTCCGCACGACCCCGCTGCCGTTCGACGAACTCGGCACACGGACGGGTGAGTTGGCGGACCTGTCGGCCGTACTCCTCACCCCCGCACACCAGTTCCCGATGGGCGTCCCGCTGCACCCCGACCGCCGGGCCGCCGTCGTCGACTGGGCGCGCCGGACCGGTGGGCTGATCCTGGAGGACGACTACGACGGCGAGTTCCGCTACGACCGCCAGCAGGTCGGCGCGCTCCAGGGCCTCGACCCCGACCGTGTCGTCCACCTGGGCACCGCGAGCAAGTCCCTCGCCCCGGGACTGCGGCTGGGCTGGCTGGTGCTGCCGCAGTCGCTCGCGCCGGAGGTGGTGGCGGCGAAGGGCCGGACCGACTGGTCGTGCGGGGTGCTGGACCAGCTGACCCTGGCGGAGTTCCTCACCTCGGGGGCGTACGACCGTCATGTCCGTGCCTCGCGCCTTCGCTACCGACGCCGCCGCGACACCCTGGTCTCGGCCCTGGCCGCCCGCGCGCCCGGGGTCCGGGTCACCGGTATCGCGGCCGGGCTCCACGCGGTCCTCCGCCTCCCGCCGGGCACCGAGCCGTCCGTGGTCCGGGCGGTGGCCTGGCAGGAACTCGCGGTCCACGGCTTCGCCCGCTACCGCCACGCCGAGGCGACCGCCGACCCGGTGGACGCTCTGGTGGTGGGCTACGGGACGCCACCCGACCACGCGTGGACGGGCGCGCTGGACGCGCTGTGCAGGGCGCTGCCCCAGGGTCTGTCCGGCCCTGGGCCACTGGAGAGCCGAGCCGGTTGGGCAGGGGCCGCAGTCGATCACTAGTCTGAGCGCCGGTCATCAGCCGGACGGTCGTCAGTCGTTGTCGTTGTACGCCGCCCGGTTCACACGCCCGACGGGGGAGAGCACATGGCAGAGCGGCGCAGACGGCTGCGGTCGAGCACGGTCGTACTCGGGGGAATGGGCGTCGTCGCGGCGGCCCTCACCTCCTGCGGTTCCGAACCGGACCGCCGCTGCGTGGACCGCGACAGCTACGACTTCGCCAACGGCTACAAGATCGTCGCCGCCAAGAACTGCACGTCCGGCTCCTCCTCGACATCGGCCGGCAAGAACCGCAGGACCGGCAGCCGCACCGGCACGGTCGACGCCGACTGGTACTACGACGCCGATGTCACCGGCCGCTGGGCCGACTACGGCACCTTCAGCCGCAGCGAGGCCGTCGACCGCGACGGCTTCGGCTGCTCGGGCTCCGGCGGCGGCTGAGCGGGAGGGAGGCCGTCGTGGAACGCCGCACCATCGACCCCCGCCCCGGCTGGCAGCAGACCGTCGAGGAACAGGGGCTCATCTACCCCCTGACCCGTTATCCGGACGGCTCCCTGCGCCCGTACTGGGACGAGAGCGCGTACTACGTCTTCACGCTCCCCGAGATCGAGGCGCTGGAGGCGACCGTCGAGGAACTGCACACGATGTGCCTGGCCGCGGCCGCGCACATCGTGGAGAAGGACCGCCTCGCGGACCTCGGCATCACCGACCCGCGCCTCGCCGGCCTGGTCACCGAGGCCTGGCACCGCCGCAGTGAACTCCCCTCCGTCTACGGCCGGTTCGATCTGCGGTACGACGGCACGGGCCCCGCCAAGCTGCTGGAATACAACGCCGACACCCCCACCTCGCTCGTGGAGGCGGCCAGCCCCCAGTGGTTCTGGATGGAGGAGCGCTTCCCGGGCGCCGACCAGTGGAACTCCCTCCACGAACGCCTCGTCGACGCCTGGAAGAAGCAGGCGGCCCTCCTCCCTCCCGGCAGCCCGCTCTACTTCGCGCACTCCGCCGGCGACGAACTCGGCGAGGACCTGATGACGGTCGCCTATCTGAAGGAGACCGCCGAACAGGCCGGTCTCGACACCGACTGGATCTCCATGGAGGACATCGGCTGGGACCGCCTCTCCGGCCGCTTCGTCGACAGGAAGCTCCGCTTCATCCGGGGCATCTTCAAGCTGTACCCGTGGGAGTGGCTCACCACCGACCGCTTCGCCCCGCACGTCCTCGCCACCCTCGACAACGGCGGCGGCACGGGGACGACGATGTGGATCGAGCCCGCCTGGAAGATGCTGCTGAGCAACAAGGCCCTGCTGGCGATCCTCTGGGAGCTCTACCCGGGCCACCCGAACCTCCTCCCCGCCCACCTCGACGGACCACGCGAACTGGCCTCCGGCCCGGGGTATGTCGCCAAGCCCCTCCTCGGCCGTGAGGGCGCGGGCGTGACCGTCCACGAACCTGGCGCCGACCCCGTCGTACGGGAAGAGCCCTGCTGCTACCAGGCGTTGGCCCCCCTCCCGTCCTTCGACGGCAACCGCGTCGTCCTCGGCGCCTGGGTCGTCGAGAACGAGTCGGCGGGCCTCGGGATCAGGGAGTCGGCGGGGCTGGTCACGGACGAGTACGCGCGTTTCCTGCCGCACCTGATCCAGTGATGATCCCGTGATCCAGCGATCCCGTGATCCAGCGATCCATTGCCTCGGCCTCCTGCCGTCTTCCTGTCGTCTTTCTGCTGTCTTCCTGCCCTCCTCCGGTCATCGCTCGCATGGTGGACGCGGGCATACCGCCCATCGGCTCGCCCGGTAGGCTGACCAGCGGGCCGTGACTGGCGCGCTGGGATGGGACCGACCATCGGGGAGCGGCTCGGAACGCGAATGTGTGCCGTGCGCCTGGGCCGAACCGTGAACGCTGAACGCCACGCCGTCCGGAGGCCGACTTGTCCGAGCAGCACCTCTCCACCGAATCCACCGCCTTCCGTAGCGCCCTCGATGTGATCCGGGCCGTGGAGCCGCGGGTCGCCGATGCCATCGGGCAGGAGGTTGCCGACCAGCGCGAGATGCTCAAGCTGATCGCCTCCGAGAACTACGCCTCCCCGGCCACGCTCCTGGCCATGGGGAACTGGTTCAGCGACAAGTACGCCGAGGGCACCATCGGCCGCCGCTTCTATGCCGGCTGCCGCAATGTCGACACCGTCGAGTCCCTGGCCGCCGAGCACGCCCGTGAACTCTTCGGCGCCCGCCACGCCTATGTCCAGCCGCACTCCGGCATCGACGCCAACCTCGTCGCCTTCTGGGCCGTCCTCGCGGACCGGGTCGAGGCCCCGGCCCTGGCGAAGGCCGGCGTCCGCAACGTCAACGACCTGTCCGAGGCCGACTGGGCCGAGCTGCGCCGGGCCTTCGGCAACCAGCGCATGCTCGGCATGTCCCTGGACGCCGGCGGCCACCTCACCCATGGCTTCCGCCCGAACATCTCCGGCAAGATGTTCGACCAGCGCTCCTATGGCACCGATCCCGCCACCGGCCTGATCGACTACGAGGCGCTGCGAGCCTCGGCCCGCGAGTTCAAGCCGCTGATCATCGTGGCCGGATACTCCGCCTACCCCCGTCTGGTGAACTTCCGGATCATGCGGGAGATCGCCGACGAGGTCGGGGCGACGCTGATGGTGGACATGGCCCACTTCGCGGGCCTGGTCGCGGGCAAGGTGCTCACCGGTGACTTCGATCCCGTTCCGCACGCCCAGATCGTGACGACCACGACCCACAAGTCGCTGCGCGGCCCGCGCGGAGGCATGGTGCTGTGCGACGACTCGCTCAAGGATCAGGTCGACCGGGGCTGCCCGATGGTCCTCGGCGGCCCGCTCCCGCACGTCATGGCCGCCAAGGCGGTCGCCCTTGCCGAGGCCCGCCGCCCCGAGTTCCGCGACTACGCCCAGGCCGTCGTCGACAACGCCCGCGCCCTGGCCGAGGGGCTGATGCGCCGGGGCGCCACCCTCGTGACCGGCGGTACCGACAACCACCTGAACCTGATCGACGTGGCCTCCTCCTACGGGCTCACCGGCCGCCAGGCCGAGTCCGCTCTGCTGGAGTCGGGCATTGTCACCAACCGCAACGCCATTCCCGCCGACCCGAACGGTGCCTGGTACACCTCCGGTATCCGTATCGGGACCCCGGCCCTGACCACGCGTGGCCTGGGCACCGGCGAGATGGACGAGGTCGCGGGCCTGATCGACCGCGTCCTCGCCATCACCGAACCCGGCACGACCAGCAAGGGTGCCCCGTCCAAGGCCCAGCACATCCTGGAGCCGAAGGTCGCCGACGAGATCTCCCGTCGCGCGACCGACCTTGTGGCTGGCTTTCCGCTGTATCCGGAGGTTGACCTGGGCTGAGGTCGACCTGGGCTGAGACCGGGTGCCGGGGGGCGGTGGCTGGTGTCCGGTGCGGTCTCTGGCGACTGGCCCGGTGTCGGTGGGCGGTGTCCTCTCCGTGTTCCGGTTCCGGGCGGCTCAGACGTCGAGCAGCTCCTGTCGTGGTTCCCGCGGCGGCCCAGGCTGGTGCCGGGTCGCCGCGCGGCGTATCAGCAGGGTGCCGCACGAGCCGAGGGCTACGCCGAAGGCGAGCGCGGGCGGTATCCCCCACCACCAGTCGGTTCCGGTGTCGGTCCGTACCGTCGCCGCCTCGGCGGGCGGTTGGCCCTGGTCCTGAGCCTGGTCTGCGGATCCGGCGGCGGATCCGGCAGCAGGCTCGTTGCCTGACAGGTTTCCGTCGTCCGTTCCGGCGCTCGTGTCTCCGGAACTCCTGCCCATGACGCCCAGCTCTGTGAGCAGGTCCCGCAGCTCCGCCGGGCGCTCCG
This sequence comes from Streptomyces sp. NPDC002845, assembly GCF_053591955.1. Taxonomy (NCBI): domain Bacteria; kingdom Bacillati; phylum Actinomycetota; class Actinomycetes; order Kitasatosporales; family Streptomycetaceae; genus Streptomyces; species Streptomyces sp. NPDC002845. The sequence continues at coordinate 176,599 of NZ_JBSFUU010000001.1, forward strand.
CCTGGTGCCAGACGGCGTTGGAGTTGCCCCGTGGGCTCGTCGTGGTGAGTATCCATATGGTCTTGGTCTTGGGCACGGACGTGTACACCTGGTCGTGGCGCCAGGGCTCGACGTCGTGGATGAGCCATGTGACGTTGATCATGTGTCCTGCGTCGCCGTGATTTTCTGGCGGCCGCTCCTCACCGACGAAGTTGTCGCCGTCGACGTCCAGGCTCTCGCCGGGGGTGCCGAGGAGATTCTGTAACAGGCTGTACTCCTTGTCGGTGGTGTACAGCGACGCTGTCTGTGCGCTCGTGGGTGAGGCCAGTAGGACGCTTGTCGGGCCGCCCGCCGTCGAGGGCGCCGCCCCCAGGAGGACGAGGGCGAGAGCTGTTACCGATACCCCGATCAGCGCGGCCAGTTCGCGGAGTCTGCGCATGTGACACCCCCTGTCTGTCCTGGTGCGGTCTGTCCGCACCCGCTGTGTCATTCCTGGTACACCGCTCGCGCCGTCGGGGTTCCCAATCCGGCTGTAGGACTTTTGGCGGTCGCCGGAACCGAGGTTGGGGGCGTGTGTGGGGTGGGTCTTACGGATGTTGTCTCGCCCCCGCCGCCCCTACCCGTCCCGTCCCCAGGGGCTCCGCCCCTTCGACCCCGCCAGGGGGCTCGCTGCCCCCTGGACCCCGTTGAGGGCTGGGGTGGGCAGTGCGCGGGGTGGGGGAGCCCGGGGTGGGTGGGGTGTGCGCGAGTGGTGGGGCGACTCGGGGTGGTGGGTGGTGTGGGTTGTGGGAGAGTGCGGGTTGTGGGTGGCTGGTCGCGCAGTTCCCCGCGACCCTGACGGGGCGCGGCCCCCTCGGCCCTGACGGGGCGCGGCCCCGGCCTGGAGAAGCGCCGACACCGATGAGCCTGCGCCGTACCTCACCAGCCCGCGCCCAAGCTCCTCCGGCTTTGCGTTAAGCCCTTCCAGCCCACGCCGGGCGCCTTCCGACCCACGCGGCGTCTTCCAGCGCGGGCCAGTACCCGTAGGCCCCGGCCAGCCACCCCTCCGGCCAGAGGTTTCTGCACCCGTCACCCCAGAGACCTCGCGATCTCCTCCGCTCGTGTCTTTGATGCCACCCCCTCAAGGCGGAGGGTCAGCTCACCGGCGTGCATCCAGAGGAGGGTGGGGCCGGCGGTGCGGGCGGAGGGGGTGAATGGGGGACCGGTTTTGGTTTCGAGCCAGAAGGTCAGGAGGTGGGGGTTGGGGAACCACAGGGCCGGGTTGGTCGGGCCGCCGGTGTTGCCGTCCTGGGGCAGGTCCACCCACTCCACCTCCTGCTTGGTCTGCACGCTCTTGATGAAGCCGATGTCCAGCGGGGCCGGGTACTCGTCGAGTCGGATCGTCCGGCCCTGCTCGTGCCAGCACAGGCTGATCAGGAAGCGGTTCTGGGGCTCGCGGGTCACGGTTACCGCGTCCGGGGTGCCCAGTGCCTCCGGCACGCGGGGTGTGAAGCCGGCCCGGCGCTCGGCCTCCGGGAGGGAGACCGGGGTGTCGCAGTCCGGCACCGACGCTTCGTCCGACGGCACCGCCGACGGGTCGTACCGCACCTCGACCCCGCCGAAGCCGAACCAGTCGGCGACCGCGGCCCGCACCGGAGGGGTGAGGACGAGGACGGTGAGCAGGCCGCACAGCGTGGCCGTCAGCGCGCGCCAGCGCCTCCGCGCCCAGCCGCGCATCTCGCGCAACCGCTCGCCGGGACCCGGCGGTTCGGCCACCGGGACCGGCATGTGCTCGTCGAGTATCCGTTGCAGGACACGCTCGACCATCGTCTCGTCCTCGTCGGCCCCCGGCGGCCGGTCCAGCGACCTCCCGAGCGCCCTCAACTCCTCGGGAAGCCGGGCACCGGCACCCGCACCCGCACCGGCACCCGCACCCGCACCCGCGCCGCCGGACACCTCGCCGGAACCCTTGCCAGAGCCCTCGTCAGGTACCTCGCCGGACAACTCGCCGTCCCCCTCGCCGTACTTCCCGTACTCCCCGTACTTCCCGTGCCACTCACTCACCCTCGTCACCTCCTCCCCTCAGCTCCAAAGGCTCCTTGGCCTTGATCGTGCTCTTGATCGTGCTCCTGGTCGTGGTCTTCGACTCGAACTCCGGCAGCAGCCGGCCCAGCTTGCGCAGCGCCCGGCTCAGTCGGGACTTCACCGTGCCGCGTGGCCAGCCCAGGGCCTGGGCGGTCTCCGGCTCGTCCATGTCCAGGAGATAGCGGTAGGTGACGACGAGCCGATGCTCCTCGCTGAGCCTCTCCAGGGCACCGAGCAGGGCCACGCGGCGCTCTCTTTCCAGGGCGGCGACCGCCGGGTCCGCCGACTCCGGTATCAGTGGCTCCGCCTCCGTCAGAGCCGCCTCGCGGTCGGCCAGTGAACGCCTCCGGCCCGCCGCCCGCACTGTGTTCCTCGTCTCATTGGCCACGATCGACAGCAGCCACGGCCGAAACGACGCGCCGTCGCGGAAACGGCCCAGGGTGCAGTACGCCTTGAGGAAGGCCTGCTGCACCACGTCCTCCGCGTCAGCGCCCGCCCCGAGTGCCCGGGCCGCCCTGAGCGCGATGCCCGTGTGGGCGCGCACCAGCTCCGCGTACGCCTCCGGCTCCCCGGCGCGTACGCGTGCGATCACCGCGGCCTCATCGACGATGCGGCTCCCCTCCCGCGTTCTCACGTATGTGCTACACCGCCGGAGGTCAATCGGTTCCCCCCTGTGTCACATCTGTTTCCAGTCAGTTCCGGAACGGGCCCCGACACCTGAGAGAATGATGAGCATGGCCTCTGAACGTCCCCGCGTGGACCGTCCCCGCGTGCTCTCCGGAATCCAGCCCACCGCAGGCTCGTTCCACCTCGGCAACTACCTCGGCGCCGTTCGCCAGTGGGTGGCTCTGCAGGAGACCCACGACGCGTTCTACATGGTCGTCGACCTGCACGCGATCACCATTCCGCAGGACCCGGCGGACCTGCGCGCCAACACCCGGCTCGCCGCCGCCCAGCTGCTCGCCGCCGGTCTCGACCCGGAGCGCTGCACGCTCTTCGTCCAGAGCCATGTCCCCGAGCACGCCCAGCTCGCCTGGGTCATGAACTGCCTCACCGGCTTCGGCGAGGCCTCCCGCATGACGCAGTTCAAGGACAAGTCCGCCAAGCAGGGCGCCGACCGGGCGAGCGTCGGCCTCTTCACGTACCCGATCCTCCAGGTCGCGGACATCCTCCTCTACCAGGCGAACGAGGTCCCGGTCGGCGAGGACCAGCGCCAGCACATCGAACTCACCCGCGACCTCGCCGAGCGGTTCAACGGCCGCTTCGGGGAGACGTTCACCGTGCCGAAGCCGTACATCCTCAAGGAGACGGCGAAGATCTTCGATCTTCAGGACCCGGCGACCAAGATGAGCAAGTCGGCATCAACCCCGAAGGGGTTGATCAACCTCCTCGACGAGCCGAAGGCCACCGCCAAGAAGGTCAAGAGCGCGGTCACCGACACCGACACCGTCATCCGCTACGACGCCGAGAAGAAGCCCGGCGTCAGTAACCTGCTCACCATCTACTCGACCCTCACGGGGGCGCGCATCGCGGAGCTGGAACAGAAGTACGAGGGCAAGGGGTACGGCGCGCTGAAGACGGACCTCGCCGAGGTCATGGTCGACTTCGTGACGCCGTTCCGGGATCGCACCCAGCAGTACCTGGACGACCCCGAGACCCTCGACTCGATCCTTGCCAAGGGCGCAGAGAAGGCGCGCGCGGTCGCTGCGGAGACACTTTCCCGGACCTACGAGAGGGTGGGCTTCCTGCCCGCCAAACACTGAGCCCATACCACGGCGCCACGCGCCGCACATCACTACGCCTGCGCCTGCCCGGAAGCACCTCCGTGGCCGTACAGTCGATAGCCGAACGAATGCCGCACCAGCGGCCACCCCTGCCCGACAAGACCGCCAAGACGCCGCCAAGACCGCCAAGAGAAACACCGGAACGACGACAGGAGACGACGTGGGGACCGTAACGATCGGTGTGTCGATCGCGGTCCCGGAGCCTCACGGCAGCCTGCTCCAGGAGCGGCGAGTGGGCTTCGGTGACCCCGCGGCTTCCGGCATCCCCACCCACGTCACACTGCTGCCGCCGACGGAGGTCGACGACTCGGAGCTGCCCGCGATCGAGGCGCACCTCATGGAGGTCGCGGCCGCCGGGCGTCCCTTCCCGATGCGGCTGTCCGGCACGGGAACCTTCCGCCCGCTGTCGCCCGTTGTGTTCGTGCAGGTCGTCGAAGGGGCCGAGGCCTGCACATGGCTGCAGAAGCAGGTCCGGGACGCGTCGGGGCCGGTGGCGCGCGAGCTCGCCTTCCCGTACCACCCGCACGTCACGGTGGCGCACGGCATCGCCGAGGAGGCGATGGACCGGGCGTACGAGGAGCTGTCCGAGTACGAGGCCGGGTGGTCCTGCGCCGGGTTCGCGCTCTATGAGCAGGGCGCGGACGGAGTCTGGCGTCGGCTGAAGGAGTTCGGTTTCGGCGGCCCGGTCGTGCCGCCGCAGGCCGGCACCCCGGCGGGACACCGGGACAGCGGCGGCCTGCCGACACGCTGAAGGACCTCGCCCCGGCCCCCTCATCAGCCCTCCTCGTCAACCTCCTCGTCAACCCCCTCATCAGCCACCCTCAGCAGCCCCCTCATTGTGGCCGCGCGCGGAATCCGGCGTGGCGTGTGCCACCGTTCCGCGCACATGGGGTACTTGGACAGGCATGGACTGGCTGAAAAAGCTCCCGGTTGTCGGCCCGCTGGTCGAGTGGCTGATGGCCACGCACGCGTGGCGGTCGTACGAGCGGCTGCAGCGGGTGAAGTGGACGCGGCTGGCGGCGGCGATGACCTTCATCAGCTTCCTGGCGCTGTTCCCGCTGCTGACCGTGGCCGCCGCGGTGGCCGCCGCGACCCTCGGGGAGGACCGGCAGCGGGAGCTGCAGGACAAGATCGCCGAGCAGGTGCCGGGCATCTCCGACCAGCTCGACATCGGCGCCCTGGTCGACAACGCCGGTACGGTCGGGATCATCGCGGGCGCGGTGCTGCTGTTCACCGGCATCGGCTGGGTCGGCGAGATGCGCGGCTGTCTGCGCGCGGTGTGGGAGAAGCCGGACCCCGAGGAGAACCCCGTCCTGGGCAAGGCCAAGGACGCGGGCGTCCTCTTCGGCCTCGGCGGCGCGGTGCTCTTCTCCCTCGCCGCCTCCGCCATCGCCTCGTCGGCGGTGGGCTGGGTCGCCGACCAACTGGGCGTGGACCGGGGCGGCTGGGGCGGCGCGCTGCTCCGGGCCACCGCCTTCGCCATCGCCGTCCTCGCGGCCTTCCTGCTCCTGCTGTACGTCCTGACGCTGCTGCCCGGCGTCCAGCCGCCGCGCCGCCGTCTGGTCGTCGCGGCCCTGATCGGAGCGGCCGGCTTCGAACTGCTCAAGCTGCTGCTCAGCGGCTATATGCAGGGCGTCGCCGCGAGGAGCATGTACGGCGCGTTCGGCGTCCCCATCGCGCTGCTGCTGTGGATCAACTTCACTGCGAAGCTGCTGCTGTTCTGCGCGGCCTGGACGGCGACGCCGAGCAAGGAGGAGGCCCCGGAGGTCACCGACGCCGACGCATCAGCTCCGGCAGCGGCCACCGGCGGTTGACCAGGAACACCCCGGCCGCGACCAGCACCAGCACGCCCCCGATGATCCCCAGCGCGGCCCCGATGCCGCTCGACCCGCCCGCGGGCGCCGCCGCGGCGACGGGCTCGCCCCCGTCCCCTCCCGCCTCGGCGGCCGAGGCGGACGCCGTGGCCCCGGGCTGGGCACCGGCCTCGGCGTCTCCGGCGTCTCCGGTGTCCCCCGTGTCCTCGGTCTGTGCGCTCTTCGGCGGCACCAGCTCACCCACCGGCTCGACTTTGTCGGCGGCCTTGAAGCCCCAGTCGAAGAGGCGGGCGGTCTCCTGGTAGACCTCGTTGTGCTTGTTCTTCTCCGGGTTCATCACGGTGACGAGCAGCACCTTGCCGTCGCGCTCGGCGACGCCGGTGAAGGTGGCGCCCGCGTTGGTGGTGTTGCCGTTCTTCACACCCGCGATGCCCTGGTAGACGTCTATGTCGTAGTCACCGGTCAGGAGCCGGTTGGTGTTCTGGATCTCGAAGGACGTACGCGTCGTCTTGCCGTTCTTGCCCTTCTTGGTCTCGCCCGGGAACTTGGCGCGCACGGTCGAGCAGTACTCGCGGAAGTCCTTCTTCTGCAGACCGGAGCGGGCGATCAGCGTGAGGTCGTACGCCGATGACACCTGCCCCTTGGCGTCGTAGCCGTCCGGGCTGACGGCGTGGGTGTCGAGGGCCTGGAGCTCCTCGGCGTGCGCGTTCATGTCCTCGACCGTCTGTTTGATGCCGTCGTTCATCGCGGACAGGACGTGCACGGCGTCGTTGCCGGAGCGAAGGAAGACGCCGAGCCACAGATCGTGGACCGTGTACGTCTCGTTCTCCTTGATGCCGACCAGGCTGGAGCCGGAGCCGATGCCCGCCAGGTCGGAGGGGACGACCTTGTGTTCCTCGTCCCTGTTGAACTTCGGCAGCAGCGTGTCGGCGAACAGCATCTTCAGCGTGCTCGCCGGAGCCAGCCGCCAGTGCGCGTTGTGCGCGGCCAGCACATCGCCCGACTCGGCGTCGGCGACGATCCACGAGCGCGCGCTGAGGTCCTTGGGCAGCACGGGCGCGTCGCTGCCGAGGTTCACCTGCGTCCCGGGCATACCGAGCCGCTCACCGCCGACGATGGACATGTTCGCCGGGGGTGTGGCGGACGGCGAGGCGCTCGGTGGCGCGCTCGGCGAGGGCGAGGCGGCGAGCACCGGGGCGGCCGTCAGCGACAGTGACAAAAAGGTGGCGGAAGTGACCAGCAGGGATCGCCTGGCGGTCTTCTTGGAGGCGGACACGATCGAGAACGTACATGGCGTCGGTACGGAAGTCCCACCGCCCTCCCCACCGCCTGACGGGAAACCGCCGTCCCCACCGCCTGACGGGAACCCACCGTCCCCACCCCTCGACGAGAACCGCCCGGACGACAGCGATACTGAACCCATGAAGCTCAGCCGCCCCCTCTCCTGGTTCCTGCTCTCCTTCGGGGTGTGGAGCTGGGTCATCTGGGTCACTTTCGTCAGAAATCTATGGCGGGACGCCAGTGGACTCGCGTTCGATGACGCGGGAGATCCGACGGCGTACTTCTGGGTGCATCTGACCCTCGCCGTCGTGTCCTTTGTCCTTGGGACGGCCATCGGGGTCATCGGGTTGCGCGGACTGCGCGCACTCCGTCGGAAGTCATAGCGAGGGGTACTGCGGAATGGTCATCGTCTTCGTCCTCGTCGCCGTGGCGGTGCTGGCCGCCTTCGGGGCCCTGCACTGGTACGCGTGGCGCCGTCTGGTGCGTGACACGACGTCCGGCCCGGGTGTGGCCCGCCGGGTGGGCACGGTCGTGTTCATCGCCGGGCCGGTGCTGTTGTTCGCGGCGTTCGCGGCCGAGCGGGGAGGCGCTCCCTTCTGGCTCCAGCAGGTGCTGGGCTGGCCGGGCTTCATGTGGCTGGCGGTGTGGCTGTATCTGCTGGTGGCCCTGGTCGCCGGGGAGTTTCTCCGGCCGCTCGTACGGCGGTTGGCGGCGCGCGGGGCATCGGCCGAGGCCGAGGCTCCGGCTCCGGTTCAGGAGCCGGTGGCCGTACGGGAGGCCGAGTCGGTCCCGGCCGGGGCGGGACACGCCGCCGAACCGGCGGAACCGACGGAACCGACGGAGCCCGCCCGGCAGGTCGCTCCCACCGCCCCCTCCCGCCGCCTCTTCGTCTCCCGCGTCGTCGGCGGAGCCGTGGCGGCCACCGCGCTGGGCACCGTCGGCTACGGCACGTACGGCGTCGTACGCGGCCCCAAGGTGAAGCGGGTCACCGTACCGCTGGCCAAACTCCCGCGCGCGGCCCACGGATTCAGGATCGCGGTGGTCAGCGACATCCACCTGGGGCCGATGCTGGGCCGGGGCTTCGCGCAGAAGGTCGTCGACACGATCAACTCCACGCAGCCCGACCTCATCGCGGTGGTCGGTGACCTGGTGGACGGCTCGGTCGAGGACCTGGGCCCGGCGGCCGCGCCCCTGGCGCAGTTGCAGGCGCGCCACGGCTCGTACTTCGTCACGGGCAACCACGAGTACTTCTCCGGGGCCGAGCAATGGGTCGAGGAGGTACGGCGACTGGGCCTGCGCCCGCTGGAGAACGCCCGCACCGAACTCCCCGTCTTCGACCTCGCCGGCGTCAATGACGTGAGCGGCGAGGACCAGGGCCAGGGCCCCGACTACGCCAAGGCCCTCGGCGACCGCGACACCTCGCGTCCGGTCGTCCTCCTCGCCCACCAGCCCGTCCAGATCCATGACGCCGTCGACCACGGCGTCGACCTCCAGCTCTCCGGCCACACCCACGGCGGCCAGATGTGGCCCATGAACTACGTCGCGGGCCTGGCCAACCCCACTGTCGCGGGCCTGGAGCGGTACGGCGACACCCAGCTGTACGTCACCCGCGGCGCGGGGGCGTGGGGGCCGCCGGTGCGGGTGGGGGCGCCGTCGGACATCACGGTGGTGGAGCTGGCGTCGAAGCAGGCGTGACGCCGAATCCTCACTCGACGCTGCTACCGAACACTTGCCCAGGCCACCCTTCAGGGTGGAGGTGTAGGGCATCCTGAGCCCAGCGGCCCGGAGGGTCGCAGCGGCACTGCTAAAGTCGCCTTGTCCGACAACGTAGTTGGCGGACCTACCGCCGGACTGGCGGGACGTCAAGCCTGTGGAGACCTTGTCAGACCACCCTCGGGTGGCAGGGGTCGATGAAGCAGGAACCCAAGGGAGCACCGCGTAGCGGTGCTGACCGAAATCGCCTGCGTTCACGCAGGCGAGGATGTCAACTGTGTCGGAGTCGTGCGCAGGGTGAGGGGCGAACGCGCTGAGACGCGATTCCTTCCGCCTGCCACGTCATCCCGCCTCCGTCGGTCTCGCCCGGCACCGGGTGCGGGACCACCTGGCCGACTGGGGGCGGCACCGGCGACACGGCCCTGGAGGACGCCGTACTCCTGGTCTCCGAGCCGGTCACCGACGTCGTACGCCACGGCCCCTTGCTGGAGCGGGAGTTCGAGGTCGCGGTGACCGCCCTCGCCGACGGCTTCTGTCTCATCGAGGTCTCCGGCGAGGGCACGGTGTCGCCCCGGCTGCGGGAAGCCAGCGCCTGGGACGAGACCGGCCGCGGGCTGTACCTGGTGGAGCACATCGCGGCGGCGTGGGGCGTGTGGAGCCGGGGCAGACACGGCCGGACGGTGTGGGCGTATGTCGCTCCGCTCGGGGGCCGTGACGCTCCGGCGCGGGTGGGCCTCTTGGGCGCGCGGCTGCGGGCCGCGGCGGTTGATCGCGCCCGCGCGGCGGAGCCGCACATGTCGCGGTCCCGCGTCCCTTACCGAGGCAGTGTCACCGTCACCTTCAAGCCCTCGCCCGGTGCCGTCCGCACCTCCACGTCACCCCCGTGGGCCCGTACCACCCCCTGCACGATCGACATGCCGAGCCCGCTGCCCGCGCCGCCGCCCGCGCGGAAGAAACGGTCGAAGATACGGGCCGCGTCCTCCTCGGCGAGCCCGGGCCCCTCGTCCGCGACGCACAGCCGTACGACCCCGTTCTCCCGCTCCACCCCGAGCCGTACGGCGACGTCGGCGGGCGTGTGGGTGCGGACGTTGCCCACGAGGTTGCCGAGGACCTGGCGGAGCCCCGACTCGTCGGCGTGGACGAGGAGGGCGCCGTCGGCATCGACCGTGACCGGGCGGCCCGGCTGCTGGGCGCGCAGGTCGGCGGCCGCGTCCCGGACCAGGCGGCTCACGTCGACGTTCCTGAACCGGAGTTCGGGCTGCTGGTCGAGGCGGGCGAGGGTGAGGAGCTCGTCGACGAGGCGGCCCATGCGGTCGACCTCGCCGTTCATCCGGTCCCAGGCCCGCTTGCGCTCGTCGGCGTCGGTGAGCATGCCCCGCTCGTACAGCTGGAGGTAGCCGCGGATCGCCGACAGGGGCGTACGCAGCTCGTGGGAGGCGTCGCCGACGAAGCGGCGCAGCTGGGCGGCGGTGTGCTCGCGGGTGCGGTAGGCCGATTCGACCTGGTGGAGCATGGAGTTGAGGGCGAGGCGGAGCTGTTCGACCTCCAAGGTGGCCTCGCGGCTGGAGGGCACGCGCCGGGTCAGGTCCCCCTCGGCGATCGCCGACGAGGTCTCCACCATGTCCTCCAGGGGGCGCATCCGGCGGCTCACGGCGATCATCGTCAGTACCGCGAGCAGCGCCAGCAGGAGGGCTCCCACGACGAAGTCGAGCTTGAGTGCCTTGCTGACGACCTGGTGCAGGGACTCGGTCGACGTGGCGAGCAGTACGGTCGTGCCGTCGACCAGCTGTGCCGCGGTGACCCGGTGGGGGGCGCCCCGCACCCTGACGTCGTGCGGCTCGTCGTCGGCGGTGAGGGCGGCCGGGTCGTCCACCGCGGCGGCGAGTGCGCGCTGGCTGTCGGTCGGCGCGAAACCGCCGAGGGCCATGGGCCGCCCCTCGTCGTCCACCACCGTGTAGATGGCGTTCCGCACCGGCGACTCGCCGTCGTCCTGTCCGGAGGGCGCGGGTGAGACCTTGTCCCGCAGGGAGATCAGCGCGCTCAACGAGTCGACCTGCTCCAGGCTGAGCCGGGAGCCGCCGATCGAGTCGCGGGTCGCCATGAGTTCCGTGTCGACGGTGTCGAGCAGATAGAGCCGCATGCCCATCACACTGACGACGGTCGCCACGGCGATACCCAGGGCCAGCAGCCCCACGTTCACCATCGTGAGCCCACCGCGCAGGGAGTGGAGGCCGTGGTGGCAGCGGGGCCACCGGATCAGCGGCGGTTTCACGCCAGCCCGTACCCGACGCCCCGCCTGGTCGTGATGACCGGCGGCCCGAGCGCGTCGAGCTTGCGCCGCAGATAGCTGATGTACGTCTCGACGACGGTCGACTCGGCCGGTACGTGCTCGTCGTACTGCCATACGTGGCGCAGGAGTTGCTCCTTGGGCACGATCCGGCCCCCGTTGCGCACCAGGAACCGCAGCAGGGCGTACTCCGTGGGCGTCAGCTCCACCGAACGGCCCGCGCGGTGCACCGAGTACGTCGTCTCGTCCAGCTCCAGGTCGCCGTAGCGCAGGGGCGGGCGCTGGGGGAGGACGTCGGCGCGGCGGGTGCGGCGCAGGACCGCGGTGACACGGGCGACCACCTCGTCGATGTTGAACGGCTTGGTGATGTAGTCGTCGCCGAAGCCGAGGGCGCCCACGACCTCGGCGGCGGCGTCCCGAGCGGTCAGGAAGACCAACGCCAACTCCGGCTGCTTGGCGCGCAGTTCACGGCCCAGCGCCCGGCCGTCGCCGTCCGGGAGCATCACGTCGAGCAGGGCCGCATCCGGGCGGGTGCGCTCGGCGAGCGCGAGGCCTTCGCGGACGGTGCCCGCGGTCATCACCTCGAAGCGGTGGTAGCGCAGGGCGATGGTCAGGACGTCCGCGATGCTCTCCTCGTCCTCGACGACGAGGACGGTGGCTCCCTCGTGGGCCCCTTGGAGTGCCCCCTCGTGTCCCTCGTGACCGGTCATGTCCTCAGTATCCGCGGCGGGCCCGGAGGGGGGAGGAGGTTCGCGCTTTGGAGTTCCTTGAGAGTCACCGGCGGATCGTGTGCCCGTGCGTGCGCCGCACCCAATGCTGTTGCCCAGGACCTGGGGGGACCGACCGATCAACCGACGGATGACTGAGGTGAGTTGAGCGTGGCGACATTGGCACGGTGGTGCTATCGGCACCGGCTGGTGGTCCTGTTGCTGTGGGTGGGGACACTGTTCGGCCTGGGCTTCGCGGGGACGGCCGCGGGCACCAATTACGCGAACGTCTTCTCCCTGCCGGACACGGACTCCAAGCGCGCGTACGACCTGATGGAGAAGGCCTTCCCGGAGCGCGCGGGCGACACCGACACGGTGGTGTGGAAGATCGACGAGGGCACCGCGGGTTCGGTCGAGGACGAGGCCGTACGGTCCCGGATCGAGCCCGCGCTCGAAGAGATCGGCGGTATCGAGGGCGTCGGCGAGGTCACCAACCCGTACGCGGGCCGGGGCGGCGCCGCGCAGATCAGCCAGGACGGGCGGATCGCGTACGCCCAGATCACCTTCGCGGACGAGGCGAACGCCATCCCGAAGGAGACCGTCGAGGAGGTCGTCGACATCGCCCGGGCCGCCGAACGCGACGGTCTGCAGGTCGAGTTGGGCGGCCAGGCGATCGCCCGCACCCAGGAGCCGCCGCAGGGCACGGCCGAGGCGGTCGGCATCCTCGCGGCGGCGGTCGTGCTCTTCCTCGCCTTCGGCTCGCTCTTCGCGATGCTGCTGCCCATCGTCGTCGCCATCGCGGGCGTCGGCACCGGCATGATCGCCACGATCCTGCTCGGCCATGTCACGGACGTGCCCGAAGTCGCCCCGCTCCTCGGCTCGTTGATCGGCCTCGGCGTCGGTATCGACTACGCGCTGTTCATCGTCACCCGCCACCGGCGCGGCATCCTGCGCGGCGACAAGCCGGAGGAGGCGGCGGTCACGGCCCTCAACACCTCCGGCCGGGCGGTGCTGTTCGCGGGCGGCACGGTGTGCATCGCCCTCGCCGGAATGCTGGTGATGAACATGCGGTTCCTGGACGGCGTGGTCATCGCGACCTCGCTGACGGTCGTCCTGAGCGTGCTGGCCGCCATCACCCTCCTCCCCGCCCTGCTGGGCCTGCTCGGCCCGCGCGTCCTCAGCCGCCGGCAGCGGCGTCGCCTCGCCGCGACGGGCCCGGAGCCGGCGGAGGCGAGCGGCCTGGCGGCGCGCTGGTCGTCGTACGTACAGCGTCGCCCGCGCTCGATCGCGGCGATGGCCCTCGTCGTCATGGCGGTCCTCGCCCTGCCCGTCCTGTCGATCCGCCTCGGCGCCACCGACCAGGGCAACCACCAGGAGTCGACGACCACCCGGCAGGCGTACGACCTCCTCGCCGAGGGCTTCGGCCCCGGTGTCAACGGCCCCCTCCAGGTGGTCGTGGACGGCGACGCTCCTCCCGCCCTGATCTCGGCCATCGAGACGACGGAGGGTGTGGCCCAGGCAGCCGCCCTCCCGCCCACGAACGGCGTCTCGGTGATCCAGGTGGTACCGACCACGTCACCGCAGTCCGAGGACACCGACCGCCTGATCGACCGCCTGCGCGACGACGTGATCCCGGCATCCGGGGCCGAGGCGCATGTGGGCGGTGTGACGGCGGTCTTCAAGGACTTCGCGTCGGTGACGGGCGACCGTCTGCCGTACTTCGTCGCGGCCATCATCACGCTCGGCTTCCTGCTCCTGCTGGTGGCCTTCCGCTCACTGGTGGTCCCGCTCACCGCCGCGCTCATGAACCTCATCGCGGCGGCCGCGTCCTTCGGCGTCCTCGTGGCGATCTTCCAGTGGGGCTGGGGCACGGAGCTCATCGGCATCGGCAAGGAGGGCCCGATCACGGCCTTCCTCCCGGTCATCATGCTGTCCCTCCTCTTCGGCCTCTCGATGGACTACCAGGTGTTCCTGGTCAGCCGGATGCACGAGGAGTGGGTGCACACCAAGGACAACGCACGGGCGGTACGCGTCGGCCTGGCCGAGACCAGCCGGGTCATCAACTGCGCCGCCCTGATCATGATCTGCGTGTTCAGCGCGTTTGTGCTGAGCGGCGACATGGAGGGCGCGATGGCGGGCATCGGCCTCGCCGCGGCGGTCGCGCTGGACGCGTTCATCCTGCGCACGGCCCTGGTACCGGCCGCGATGCATCTGCTCGGCAAGTCCAACTGGTGGCTGCCGGCCGGGCTGGAGAAGCGGTTGCCGCATCTCGCGGTGGAGCCGAAGGAGGAGGCGGCGGTCCCGGCGGCGGATGCTCTGCCCGCTGAGGAGGGCCACGCCTCGGTGATCCACGGCTTCATCCGCACGGTCGAGGGCGACCCGGTGGAGGGTGCCGCGGTCACGCTGCTGTCGCGGGGCGGACGCCAGCTGGACCGGGTGACGTCTCTGGCGGACGGCTCCTACATCGTCGCGGTCCCGGCCCCGGGCACGTATCTCCTGGCGGCCACGGCCCAGCCGTACGCCTCCCGAGCCCGGCACGTGGTCGTGGACGAGGGGCCGCTGGTGTACGACGTGGAGCTGGCGGAGGTGGCTGAGGGGGAGGTGGACGCGGTCAATTAGCCTTCGGCTGCCCGGCTTTGAGGATCTGCTCCACGTCGAGGGTGACCTTGGCGCCGATGGAGTCGGGCAGCGCGACGATCTCGCCGGGGGCGTACGGGCGGTGGTTCTCGTACTCGTCCCCGGCTGGGTCGGTGAGAACGTGCAGGCGCTGGTGCTTGCGGTTGACGATGGCGTAGACCGGGATGCGCGCCTGGGCGTAAGCGGCGACTTTGGTGCGCAGGTCTGTCCGGTAGTTGCTGGAGGTGACCTCCAGGACCAGGCGGAAGCAGACCGGGTCGTAGCAGTTGTTCTCGATGAAGTGGTCACGGTAGTCCGCGTCCATCACAACGAGATCGGGGATCGCGTAGTCTTCCGGACCATCGGGGAGCCACAGCCCAACACCTTGAAGCACCTTGGTCTCGTCGCTGTGCAGCCCTCCCGAGAGGAACGGGATCATCAGCTCCGTCAGGGCGTCCGCGTGGGGTGCGTCCGGCGGTGGGGACACGAGGATCTGGCCTCCGATGATCTCGACGCGGTAGCCCGGATGGCGCTCCATGATCTCGTCGGCCAGGGCCGTTAGCGGCCGATCGCCGGAGGACCGCTCGACAGATGCAGCGGACATCACGTGCCTCCCGTGGGCTGGTGTCGAGAGCATCATCGTAGGCAGGTCGGGTGCCAGGTGTCGCGTTCCAGCCGCTTCACCCGATGGTGATCACTCTGCCCGCCCCTTGACGCCGGGGTCCCGCAGCACCTTCGTCATCCCCGGCAGAAAGTCCGTGAACAGCTCGTGCACCTCGTGGACGAGGGGCCGCAGCACCCGGAACCGGGCCAGGGCGACACCCCGGGCGGTGATGCGGGCCCCGCGCTCGGCGAGCCGGTAGCTGCGCTCGCGCCCCTCGGTCCGGTCGAAGACCCAGTACAGCACGAGCCCCATCTGGGACAGCCACATCAACTCCGGGAGCGCATCCCGGAGTTCATCGGGCACCTTGGCCTTCGACCCGGCCAGCACCTCCCGGTGCAGGGCGATGGCCTCCTGGCGGGGGCGCTCCGACTCGGGGGAGAAGGGGCTGAGAGGGCTGTCGGGGTCGGCGGCGTTCTTGAAGAACTGGGCGGCGAACTCGTGGTACGGCTCCGCCACATCCAGCCACGCCTTGAGCACCCCCGCGATCCGCGCCTCCAGCTCGGTCTCCCGCTCCAGTACCGGCCGCACCGCCCGCTGGTGCTCGGCCCCGATCCGGTCGTAGAACCCCTGGATCAGGTGCTCCTTGCCGGCGAAGTAGTAGTACGCGTTGCCGACGGAGACCCCGGCCTCCCGCGCGATCGCCCGCATGGTCGTCCTGTCGTACCCCCGCTCCTGGAAGAGCCGCAGGGCGGTCTCCAGGATCAGCGCCCGGGTCTGCTCGGACTTGGCGGAGCTTCTGGCGGCGGTACGGTCGCTGTCGACACCGGGGGTGGGGGCGGGGGCGCGGCCAGGGCGAGGACCGAGATCAGGGTCGGGGCCGGGGCCGTCGGAACCGAGGCCGGGGGGGCTCGGGCTGGCGCTGGGGCTGTCGTTCGCTGCGGCGGGCACGGGCAGAGCCTAACGAGGCGTGACGAGACCTGACGAGTCGACGAGTCACGCGGATGCCGCCCCTCCCTCCTCCATCCTTCCTCCTCTCCCATCAGCTCCGCCCCAGCTCCGGCCGCTTGCTGTAGTCCGTGAACCCGATGACGTTCCCCCAGGGATCGGCGACCTCGACGGTCCACCCCGTGGCGCCGGGGGAGGGCGTATCGAGAGGCCGCACCCCGGCCCCGACGAGAGCCGCGGCCTTGGCGCGCGCATCCCGCACCTCCAGCCACACCCGAGCCGAGGCCCACCCCGGCGGCCGCTGCCCGAGCGCCTCCTCCAGCCTGAGCAGCACCCCCGGCGTCTCCTTGCCCACCTTGAGCACCGCGATCCCGGCCTCGTCCAGCCGGAGGTCCACCTCGAACCCGGCCCGCTCGTAGAAGGCGACGGCCGCTTCGAGGTCGCCGACGGGGAGGAGGACGTTGTCGAAGCCGAGAAGTTCGTACGATTCGCGATCTGACATGGAGTCAGATTAGATGCCCTTCCGCCCATGACCCGGCGCTCCGCACCGAGGTCACCCACATGGCGAACGCGCGGCCTCTGTCGTATCCACTGACCACGCTGCTCTGCTGAAGCCACGACCGCCTCAGTTTTTCAGCACGGCCGAAATCCGTGCCCCTGTTTGTCACGTTCCCGGGCACCCTTGTGTCAACCACATACCGATCGCGTCAGAACAGGCGGTGCTGGACATGGGACTGAAGCGTTCCTCCGGAGCGAACGGCCCGGATCAGGCGGTTGCGCCACTGCCGAGGCGAAGGCTTCTCGGGGCGCTGGGGGCGGCCGCCGCCGCGTTAGGTGTTGCGGTGCCCTTTCCGGCCCGGGCAGCGGCGGCCTCGCCGTCAGCGGCGTACGTATTGCTGTCGCGGCGGGACTGGGGTGCCGATGAGTCGCTGCGTTTCGCCGCCGACGGTACCGAGCTCTGGCCGCCGGAGTACTACCCCGTCCAGACCCTGTCCGTGCACCACACCGCCGACGGAAGCTCCGATCCCGACCCTGCGGCCGTGGTGCGCGCGATCTACCGCAACCAGGCGGTCGGCAGGGGCTGGGGCGACATCGGCTACCAGTATCTGATCGACGCGGACGGCCGGGTCTACGAGGGGCGCTGGTCCGGTACCGACGGGATCCCCGGGCATGACGCCGGGGGCCGTCGCATGGTCAACGGCGCGCACATCGGCGGTTACAACGCCGGAAACCTCGGCATCGCCCTCCTCGGCACGCTGACCGACACCCCGGCGTCGAGCGCCGCCCGCGCCTCCCTCGTCCAGCTCTTGGCCGAACTGGCCGAGCGGCACTCCATCGACCCTCTGGGCGCCGTGGCCTACCGCAATCCCGTCAGCGGAGCCACCCGAACCGTGCCCGCCATCAGCGGACACCGCGACTGGGCGGCGACCGTGTGTCCTGGCACGGTGCACGGCGATCTGCCCTCGATCCGGGCTGCGGTCGCCGATCTCGTCGCCGGATGAGCCGCGTTTCGGGGCCCTGACACCGCGGCGGATCACCGCGGGCGCGCCTCAAGACCGTCTGCCGGGTGCCATCAGCCGCGTGTACCCGACACCTCGACAGGCGGGCTCACCAGTCCGGGACCGGCGGGTGCGCAGCCGCCCACCCGCCGTGTGCTCAGGGCGATGTCGTCCAGTCGGATGTCGTACGACGACGGGGTGGGGTTGGCCTGGTAGAGCTGCCAGCCCAGCTTGAGTTCGTCGAAGGCGGGGAAGAGGAAGTCGTCCGCCGTGCCGCCGTGGTTATTCATGGAGACGGTCAGGTCGGGCTGTTCCACGCCGTCGAGGTAGACCGTGACGCGGTTGTCGGCGGCGTCCAGGTGGAACTCGACGCACTGCCACTTCTCGGCGACGGCCGGGGCCGAGGTCTTCCACGCCGTCCAGTCGCCCGTGGGGCCCAGGTCGGAGCCGACGCCCCAGAAGTTGCCCCGGTCGGTGGGGGCGTACTGGCCGCCGAGCGGGCGGACCAGGGTGGGGGAGTCGGAGCCGGAAGCTTCCGCGATGGTCCAGTGGGCCCAGTCGGGGGCGGTGGGGAAGGCGTCCACGCGTATCCGCATCCGGGCCCAGAAGCTGTTGCCGGGCGGGGCGAGGTCGGGGAAGACGAGGAAGGCGCGGCCGTTGCCCTCGGTACGGAGGTGGAGTTCGCGGCCGCCGTGGCCGGTGGTGCTGGGTTCGATGCTCAGCGTGCCGTTGGAGGTGTCGGTCGTCCAACCGCGGCCTGCGGTGACCGGGCCGAGGGGGAGGCGGTTGAAGTTCTCCCCGGCGAACACACTGGGGGAGGGAGAGTATGAGGGGGTGGGCGTTGCCGAGGCCGTGGGGGTTGCCGCGAGCAGCGCCGCCGCGGCGGCGGACAGTGCGGCGGTGACTTTCCTCAGGAGTGCCATAGGGGACAGTCTGGAGCAGGAGCCCCAACTGTCCCAGCCGTCACGCACTTTCTGTCCGATGGGAACGCCAACTCTGTCTTGATCCCGGTCTGGCGTGGCCTGACCATGAGCAATTGGAGGGTTTGGCTCGCCGACCACCCTGATCGTGCCTTCTCACAGCAGTTGGGGCTGAGCCAAATCTGCCAATCGCTCAGCTTCGCGACCCCGGCATACCTCGACGTATGGCAACCAGAAGGGAGTCGACGGCCGGGGTGGGGAGAGGGAGGGTGATCCCGGGTTCGTCGGACTCGCGGAGGTGGATCG
Organism: Streptomyces sp. NPDC002845; assembly: GCF_053591955.1. NCBI lineage: Bacteria > Bacillati > Actinomycetota > Actinomycetes > Kitasatosporales > Streptomycetaceae > Streptomyces > Streptomyces sp. NPDC002845. The sequence continues at coordinate 195,118 of NZ_JBSFUU010000001.1, forward strand.
CTCGGTCGAGGGCGGTGGCGAGTTCGAGGCAGTTGCTGGCCTCGCTGCTGAACGAGGACTTCTGCCAGTGGAGTTCGGGCATGGGGTGGCCTTTCACAGGTTCGCGATGAGGGTGTGGAGGAAGTCGCGGGACGCGGTGGCGTCCAGGGACAGGTCTTCCATCCGGCCCATGATCGTCCGGTACTTCACCAACCGCGCCTCCGCGTGCAGGAATTCGGAGCCATGTTCCGTGTCCAACTGCACGGTGTCCAGCTGTGGGTGCGGCCCCTGGGCGATCAGCACCGTCTGGCCGGCGCCGGGGAAGATACCTGCCGCGAAGGGGAGGACGAGGACGGTCACGTGGTCACGTTCGCTCATCTCCACGATGTGTGCCAGTTGCTTGCGCATGATCTCAGGGCCTCCGAACTGCATGCGCAGGGCGGCCTCATGGATGATCCCGGTGTACGGCGTCGGTTTGTCGGCGTACAGGATGCCCTGGCGTTTGATGCGGTGCGAGAGTCGGTGCTCGACCATGGGCGGGGAGAGCGCTGGGACGTTCTGCTGGAAGACGAGGCGGGCATAGTCGGGGGTCTGGAGCAGTCCGGGAAGGTGAGTGAACTGGACTGTGCGGAGTGCGATCGCGTGCTCCTCCATCTCCGACAGGTCCAACAGGACGGGCGGGAGCAGGTCGCGGTAGTCATCCCACCAGTTGCGGGAGCGGCCCGTGGTCATGGCCGCCAGGGCGTCGATGTACAGCTCGTCGTCGCAGTCGTATCCGAGCGCGAACGCTCGAACACGGTCGGCGCTGACGCCGAACCTCCCGGACTCGATGTTGCTGATCCGGGCCGGATCGACGCCCAGCTTCAGGCCTGCCTCGCGTGTGGACAGGCCTGCGCGCTCGCGTAGTTTGCGCAGCTCAGCGCCTAGTCGCTGTTGGCCGACCCGACCGTCCTCGACAACGCCCAGCTCGTCGCCTCCGAGCTGGTCACCAACTCCCTTGCCTGTACGAAGGATCCGGTGGCCGTGCGGCTCCAGCGGGAAAGCGGGCAGTTGCGGCTCAGTGTGTGGGACAGCAGTCCGTATCCGCCGCGGGAGAGGCCGGGGCCGGAGGGGCCGACGGGGGACGCCGAGGGTGGGCGCGGGCTCTGGCTCACGCGGGCGTGTGCCGATGAATGGGGGCACTACCTCGTCGTCAACGGGCGCCGTAGCGGGGGAGGCAAGGAAGTGTGGGCGGAATGGCGCACGCTGTGAGCGTCCGCATTCGTCTCGTGTCGGGACACCGAAATTGAGTGGCGCGGTCCTCATTGCTGATGCCCGGCACATGTTCTCCGGAGCCTCTCAGCGGAGATGTGACACCCCAGGGGAGAGTGTCACATCTCGGCGCGGTGCTCGTCAGGCCGTATGCCCGGCCGGTGATGTTCGCCGGCCGAGGCATACGGGCGGGGCGGGTCCAGTACGTGCTGCGCGCCTTTGCGCCTCCACCGCCTGAATTCGGGGGCGGTCACTCGCGGTCGCCCCGGGGAGCTGACGCTACGCCACGACCACGCGGGTCCCGTTGAAATCGGCGACGATCTCCAGTTGCCCGCCCAGCGCGGCGACGTAGGCGGCCACTGTTCCCACCTCTGTGGATGCTGTCCTGCCGCGCTCGATCGCGGAGACGCGCTCCTGCCGTACATGCATACGGTCGGCCACTTCGCGTTGGGTGAGCCCGAGTTGCCTGCGCATTTCGGCGAGCCGGTGCGCACGGGCTTCGGCGACCATACGCCGGGCGCCCGCGGCGATGTCATCGAGGTCGTCGGTGTCGAAGACCTCGTGCTTGACCTCGTCCCAGGAGTGGAAGCCGGTCACTTCTGTTCCTCCTTCTGTCGGCGTCGGGCCAGGTGGTCCAGCCACTCGGTATAGCGTTCTTCGGCCACGGGGATCGCCCGCCGGTACCACTCCGCCCATTGCCCCGCCTTGTCGCCCGCTACCAGCAGGACAGCGTTGCGCTCCGGGTCGAAGGCGAACAGGATCCTGATCTCCGTGCTTCCGGCTGAACCCGGGCGCAGTTCCTTGAGGTGATGCAGGTCGGAACCTTTGATCCGGTCCACCAGGGGACGTCCGAGATCCGGGCCCTCCTCCACAAGAGCCTGGATCGCCTGGCCCACGAGTCGCGCCGTGGCGCGGTCGTCCTTGCGTAGTTCGTGCAGCCAGTCGCGCACCTCTCCGGCCATTTCAAGATGCCAGACCATAAACACTCACTGCGTAGTACGTATACATACTAGCACTCTGAGGTGCTTGAGGCTCTCTGCGAGGTGAAGCGGGCGCCGATCACCCGATCGAGTGGTCGTGGGTGAGGGTGCCGCGACAGGTGGTGCCCAGGTGGTCTGTCTGACGAGCACTGTGGGTAAGGGCTGTTACCTCCGCGTGGGAAACAGCGGGCCATGGCCGTCGGCGAAGGTCACGACCTCGGCCACGGCCCGCGGAAGGCCCCCTACTGCGGGAAGCCCGCCAGGATGTTCAGCTCCGTCACGGAACGGGTCGTGATGCCGGACTTGCTGCCCTTGAAGAGCAGGCTCGTGTCGTAGTTGCCCGCGGCCAGGAGATCCGGGTTGCCGTCGCGATTGACGTCACGGAGGCGGACGGTGAGGCCGAAGGACTCGTGCTGTGTGGGACGGCCCGGTACACCCGCCGTCGCGCGGGTGAACCACTTCGAGCCGGTGCCGGTGAGGCCCCTCTTGCCGCCGCGCAGGACGTGGACGCCACCCGCGTCGGCGGTCGTGCCGACCTTCTCCCAGGGCACGCCGACCGCCAGGTCCGGGTATCCGTCACGGTTGGTGTCGCGGGCGGAGAGGGAATAGCCGAAGCCGTCGCCCTTCGTCCGGGCGGTGGCGATGCCCGAAGTGGCCTGGGTGAGGCGGTACTTGGTCGTCGGGCCGGTCTTGCCGCCGCGGAGGACGACCACGGAACCCGCGTACTTGCTGTAGGGCACGTCGCTGACGGCCAGGTCGCCGTAGCCGTCCTTGTTGAAGTCCGCGATGACACCCGTCGGGCTGTAGTCGGGTGTCGAGGGGTTGTACGTCGTGAGCCTGCCGCGCTTGATGGTGGTGCCGCCGCGCCAGAACAACGCGGCCTGGGTCATCTTGCCGTTGACGTAGCCCTGACCGAGGACGTACAGGTCCGTCGCCCTGTCCTTGGTGACCCTTCCGGCGACCAGGCCCGTCGGTTCGAGGACATCGGTCACGCGCGGGGTGTGCTTGGTGACCTTGCCGGTCCTGCCGCGCTTGGTGAAGCCGCCGCGGTAGATGTAGACCGTCTCGCTGCCGTCGGCGATCGCCAGGTCCGTCTTGCCGTCGCCGTTGAAGTCGCCGGTTTCCATCTCGTTGCCGAACCCGGCGTGGGTGCGGGCCCGCACGGGGATTCGGGTGGCCTGCGATCCCAGGCCGGCCCTCGACCCCCAGATGATGGTGACCGCGCCCGCGCTCACCTTGCCGCTCACCTTCTCGGTCCGGTCCGCCACGGCCAGGTCGGCGTACCCGTCGCGGTTGAAGTCACCGGTGGCGAGGTCATCGCCGAACCCGTCGGCGTACCCTCCGGAGTCACCGGCCCTCCCGGGGATGCCCGCGCTGTTCTGGGTGAACTTCTTGGTCTTGGTACCGGGGCCAGACTTGGTCCCGTACGTCACGGCGACCGATCCGGGGGTGCCGTCCGAGTAGGCGTAGTCCCGGTAGCCGTCGCCGTTGAAGTCGTCGGCGTACTTGGCGGGCGTGGCGGCGTTCGTGGGGCTCACCGAGAGGGTGAGCAGTCCGCCGGTCAACGACACGGCCGTGGCCGTCGCTGCGGCGAGGCGGAGATTCCTGCGCGTGAACATGCGTCTCCTGCGTGTGCGCGGGGCCCGATGGCGGCCCGCGCTGGGTCTGGTGGTGCCCTGTCCGGCCGGGCCGCGCACAGGCAGGCACGGTGGGGCGGCGCGGGACAGGGGTGCAGGTATGACCAACCGGGAGACGCGAGGGTTGTATGAGGTGTGGAGATTCCGTGGGGTCGGCTCGGTTGGTTCGGGTTGATTCAATTCGGCTCGGCTCGCTCCCGTTCGCCCACGGCAGGGTTCGTCGGCCGTCCCCCGGCCCGGCCGGTCACGGTAACGACTTCTCTCCGTGCCCATCCCTCCTGCAATATGGCCAACAGCCCGTATTCAGCAGCTCATCCATCGACCCGCAGGAGCCACCACCGTGACCGAACAGCCCCAGCAGCCGCCGCAGCCCGGGTACGGGTACCCGAACGCCGGCCCTTACCAGGCACCGGGTGGGAACCCGTACGGCGCCGGTCCCCAGGGGCCGTACCAGCAGCCGGGCTACGGGTACCCGCAGGGCGGATACCCAGGGGGTCCCGCAGGGCCTGGTCCCGGTGCGCCCGGGGCGTACGGGTACGGGGACCCGAACGCCCCGTACGGCTACGACCCCTACGGCCGTCCGTACTCCGACAAGTCGAAGATCATCGCCGGTATCCTCCAGCTCTTCCTGGGCGGCCTCGGTGTGGGCCGTTTCTACATCGGCCACGTCGGCCTCGGTATCGCACAGCTCTTCACCTGCGGCGGCCTCGGCATCTGGGCGCTGATCGACGGGATCATCCTGCTGACGAGCAACAACACCACGGACTCCCAGGGGCGGATTCTGCGTGGCTGAGCGGTACGGCCACTCCGTGCGCGACGTCGCCGAGTCGGGGCCGCCGGAAGGCCGCGCACGACGGCTTGTCAGCCGGTACCGGCACCCGGCGGCGGCACCTCTCGCGGTGGCCGCCGCCGGTCTGGCGGGCGCCGTGTATCTGTACGGGACCAACCCGCACGAGCCCGGCCACCTTCTGCCCCAGTGCCCGTTCCGCCTCGTCACCGGGCTGCTCTGCCCGGCCTGCGGCGGCACACGCATGGTGTACGACCTGATGCACGGTCAGTTCACCGCCGCGTGGCACGACAACAGGGTGCTGCTGCTCGCCGCGCCCTTCGCGCTGGCCCTGCTGGGGCGGTGGTTCGTCGAGGGGCTGCGCGGACGCCGCTGGCGGCCCGAACTCGGCGCCCGGGGGCAAGTCCTGGTGCTGGGGGCGGCGGTGGCGTGGACCGTCGTCCGCAATGCCGTGTAGACCTGGCCGCGAAGACCATGACGGTCGCATTTCTGCCGTGAGCTGTCGTTGCTTGGCCGGAAATTGATCACGGAATCGGAACGATCGGTCATCCCCTCTCCCCTGTGCACCATCTGTCTCCATACGCTGCCACGGCAACAGGGGGGATGGCGCCGTACTCAGTCGCACGCAGTCGCACGCAGTCGTACTCGGCTGTACGCGAATCGCTACCGGTCCTTGCCATGCGTTCCCTCCTGGACTCCCCTCGGAGCAATCCGCTCCGGTTTTTCTTCCGTACTTCTTCAGCACTTCCAGGAGCAACTTCCATGACCGTCCCCGCCTCTGAGGCCCCGTTCGGTGTCGACCCGCAGGGCCGTCCGTACTCCGACAAGTCGAAGATCGTCGCCGGTATTCTCCAGATCTTCCTGGGCGGCCTCGGCATCGGTCGCTTCTACGTCGGTTCCGTGGGCGTGGGTGTCGCCCAGCTGCTCACCTGCGGTGGTCTGGGCATCTGGGCCCTGATCGACGGGATCATGTTCCTCGTGAGCAACGACCGTACTGACAAGCAGGGGCGTGTGCTCCGCGGCTGAGGCCATGGGCACAGAACACGTGAACGCGTGAACCTGCTGAGGGCCCCGCTCCGGTCGGAGCGGGGCCCTCAGTGTCGTACCAGCAATGAAGAGACGAGCGACGAAGAGATCAGAAGCGGCGCGTGATCAGCGCCTTCTTCACTTCCTGGATCGCCTTGGTGACCTCGATACCGCGCGGGCAGGCGTCCGTGCAGTTGAACGTGGTGCGGCAACGCCACACGCCGTCCTTGTCGTTGAGGATCTCCAGGCGCTGCTCGCCCGCCTCGTCACGCGAGTCGAAGATGAAGCGGTGCGCGTTGACGATGGCAGCCGGGCCGAAGTACTGGCCGTCGTTCCAGAAGACCGGGCAGGACGACGTGCAGGCGGCGCACAGGATGCACTTCGTCGTGTCGTCGAAGCGCTCGCGGTCCTCCGCCGACTGCAGGCGCTCCCGCGTCGGCTCGTTCGTGTCCTTCGTGATCAGGAACGGCATCACGTCCCGGAACGCCTGGAAGAACGGCTCCATGTCCACGACCAGGTCCTTGAGGACCGTGAGGCCCTTTATGGGCTCGACCGTGATCGGCTTCTGGGGGTTGATGTCCTTGATCAGGGTCTTGCAGGCGAGACGGTTCTTGCCGTTGATGCGCATGGCGTCCGAGCCGCAGATGCCGTGTGCGCAGGAGCGGCGGAAGGTGAGGGTGCCGTCCACGTCCCACTTGATCTTGTGGAGAGCGTCGAGGACCCGCTCCTTGGGGTCGATCTCGATCTGGAAGTCCTCCCAGACCGCCTCGGCCGCCACCTCGGGGTTGAAGCGGCGCACGCGGAACGTGACCGTGATGTACGGGGACGCCGCCTGCGCTTGTGCCTCGGCCTTGTCCAGAACAGGGGTTGCCATCAGTACTTACGCTCCATCGGCTGGTAGCGGGTCTGGACGACCGGCTTGTAGTCGAGACGGATGGATTCGGTGCCGTCGGCGCCGACCTCGCGGTACGCCATGGTGTGGCGCATGAAGTTGACGTCGTCGCGGTTCGGGTAGTCCTCGCGGTAGTGACCGCCGCGGGACTCCTTGCGGGCCAGCGCGGAGGTCGCCATGACCTCGGCCAGGTCGAGCAGGTTGCCCAGCTCGACGGCTTCCAGCAGGTCCGTGTTGAACCGCTTGCCCTTGTCCTGGATCGCCACGTTCGTGTAGCGCTCGCGCAGCTCGGCGATCTTCTCGACCGCCGTCTTGATCGTCTGCTCGGTGCGGAACACCATGACGTTCGCGTCCATGGTCTCCTGCAGCTCACGGCGGATGTCCGCCACGCGCTCGTTGCCCGTGGACGAGCGCAGCCGCTCGATCTGCTCGACGACCAGCGACGCCGGGTCCTCCGGCAGCTCGACGAAGCCCGCCGTCTGGGAGTACTCCGCCGCCGCGATGCCGGCCCGCTTGCCGAACACGTTGATGTCCAGCAGGGAGTTCGTGCCCAGGCGGTTGGCGCCGTGGACGGACACGCAGGCGACCTCGCCGGCCGCGTACAGGCCGGGGACCACCGTGGTGTTGTCGGCGAGCACCTCGCCCTCGACGTTGGTCGGGATGCCGCCCATGGCGTAGTGCGCGGTGGGCTGGATCGGGATCGGGTCCGTGTACGGCTCGATGCCCAGGTAGGTGCGCGCGAACTCGGTGATGTCCGGGAGCTTGGCGTCCAGCTGCTCCGGCGGGAGGTGCGTGAGGTCCAGGAAGACGTGGTCGCCCTCGGGGCCACAGCCACGGCCCTCGCGGATCTCCGTGTAGATGGAGCGGGACACCACGTCTCGCGACGCGAGGTCCTTCATCACCGGCGCGTACTTCTCCATGAAGCGCTCGCCGTCCTTGTTGCGGAGGATGCCGCCCTCACCACGGGCGCCCTCCGTCAGCAGGATGCCCATGCGCCAGATGCCGGTCGGGTGGAACTGGAAGAACTCCATGTCCTCCAGCGGCAGCCCGCGCCGGTAGACCGCCGCCTGGCCGTCACCGGTCAGCGTGTGCGCGTTCGACGTCACCTTGAAGAACTTGCCGGTGCCGCCGGACGCGTAGATCACGGCCTTCGCCTGGAAGACGTGGATCTCGCCGGTGGCGAGTTCGTACGCGACGACGCCCGACGACTTCTTGACGCCGTCGACCTCGGTGATCAGCTGGTCGAGGACGTAGAACTCGTTGAAGAACTCCACGCCCTCCTTGACGCAGTTCTGGTACAGCGTCTGGAGGATCATGTGGCCGGTGCGGTCGGCCGCGTAGCAGGACCGGCGGACGGGCGCCTCGCCGTGGTTCCGGCTGTGACCGCCGAAGCGGCGCTGGTCGATCGTGCCGCCCGGCGTCCGGTTGAACGGCAGGCCCATCTTCTCCAGGTCGAGGACCGAGTCGATGGCCTCCTTCGCCAGGATCTCGGCGGCGTCCTGGTCGACCAGGTAGTCACCGCCCTTGACCGTGTCGAAGGTGTGCCACTCCCAGTTGTCCTCCTCCACGTTGGCCAGCGCGGCGGCCATACCGCCCTGCGCGGCGCCCGTGTGGGAGCGGGTCGGGTAGAGCTTGGTCAGCACGGCGGTGCGGCTGCGCTTCGTCGACTCGATGGCGGCGCGCATGCCGGCGCCGCCCGCGCCGACGATGACGGTGTCGTACTTGTGGATCTTCATGGGTGGATTACCTCAGCCCCGTGCCTAGCGGATGTTCGGGTCGAAGGTGAAGATCACCAGCGTGCCCAGCAGGATGGTGAACACCGTGGCGGTGTACAGCAGGCCCTTCAGCCAGAGGCGCGTGTTCGGGCGCTCCGCGTAGTCGTTGATGACGGTACGCAGGCCGTTGGCGCCGTGCAGCATGGCCAGCCACAGCATCAGCAGGTCCCAGGTCTGCCAGAACGGGGACGCCCAGCGGCCCGCGACGAACGCGAAGCCGATCTTCGAGACGCCGCCGTCGAGGACGAGCTGGATCAGCAGGTGGCCGATGACCAGGACGACCAGGACGACGCCGGACAGGCGCATGAAGAGCCACGCGGCCATCTCGAAGTTGCCGCGGGTCGCCTTCGGGGTCTTCTTCGTGCGCTTGCGCGGGGGCTCGATGACGGGGGCCGGGTTGTCGGGGCTGTACCCCGACAGCTCGCCCGTGCCCTCGACGGGGCCGATACCGGATGCGGTGGTCTCAGTGGCAGACATCAGCCTCAGCTCCCGAAGACTTCACGAGCGGCGTGGCCGAGGACGGGGTAGATCGCCCCGGCCATCAGCACGACCCAGATGCCGACGACGGTCCAGAGCATGTGCTTCTGGTAGCGCGGGCCCTTCGACCAGAAGTCGACGGCGATGACACGCAGGCCGTTGAGCGCGTGGAAGAGGACGGCGGCGACGAGGCCGTACTCCAGCAGCGCGACGATCGGCGTCTTGTACGTGGCCACGACCTCGTCGTAGGCCTCGGGGGAGACACGGACGAGAGCGGTGTCCAGCACATGTACGAACAGGAAGAAGAAGATGAGGACGCCGGTGACTCGGTGAGCCACCCAGGACCACATTCCTTCCCGGCCGCGGTACAGCGTTCCAGCCGGCACGGAAGTCCCTCCGGGAGCGGGGATTGGGGCCGCGCCGGCTTGTGCTGTCGGTCGGGCCCGGCCGGGTACGGTCCACCGGCCCCGGCCATCGTAGCGACGTGTTGTCGGAATGCTGACGGTGGCCCCCGGTGGTGTGATCAAACCGGTAAGCGGACGGGTGAAATGCGGCTAAGGCGGTGCGGGAGGTTCTTGTGTGCCGGGTGCGGGTGGTTTGTGGCTGGTCGCGCCTACGCGGCGGAGCCGCATATCGATACAGCGCCGCGCCCCTATTGGTCCACAGGTCGGGCGGGGAAGTGGCCCAGTAGGCGGGTCAGTCTTCCCCTTGCCAGGCGGCGGAGCTCCTCCGCCGTCAGTAGGCGCTCCTCCTCCGGATCGTTGGTCAATCGTGATCGGATTCCGGCCAGGACCTGGTCGAGGGACTCTTCGGGGGTCACGTCGTCCAGGCAGATGACGAACACGTGGCCGAAGCGGCTCTCGTATGCGGCGTGGGCGGCGCTGAGGGCGGTGTGGGCGGCGGAGTAGGCGCCGTCCGGGAGGAGGGTGAGGGATTCGCCGGCCAGGGCTTCGGCGAGGTCGGTGGGGGTCAGGTCGTACGCCGCCTCGTCGGCTGCCGCGAGCAGGGCCTCCTGGTCGGGGTAGGGCCGGTGCTCGGCGATGCGGTGGGCCCAGCGGAGGCTGCGCAGGCAGGTCAGGAGGGCGCGTTCGGCTTCGTCGCCGGGGGCGGAATTGAACTGCTCCAGGGCCGTGGGGGTCGAGGTACAGGTCTGCTTCGGTATGGCGACCTGGCCGGGGAGGTGGGGAAGACGGTGCGCGGGCAGCGTGGATCCTCGGCGGTGGGATGCGGCGACGTCTCGTGGATGTCGCGTACGGGTCGGCAGGGGAAGGGGTGAGAGCTGTGTCATCACGTTATCGAGGGTGGTCAGGACCTGTCCGATCGTTGCCTGAATTTCACCCGAACGGGAGAGTTTCGGAATGCTCGGTGGACGCATTGGCTGACCCACGGCCGACGTGCGGTGGTCGATTGTGACGGGTGAGGGATCGTAGGTCTCGGGGGTTCGACGCATCGGTGGGTGCAGTGGTACATCGGTGTGCGGAGGTTTGCGGAGGTTTGCGGAGGTTTCGGGACGGAGACGGGCGGTATGCGGCGACAGCGAACAGAGTCGGCCAAGGCGGACCCCAGGAGCATGAGGGGAGCGACATGAGCCGTGGCAGGCGCCGGGTGCCCCGGGAGAAGACGTTCGTACGGCGGAACGGGTTGCTTCTCGGCGCGGGTGTCGCCGTGGCGGGTGGCGCGGTGGCCGTGGCGGTGACCGTCTGGCCGAGCGGTGACACGACGCCGAGCGGGGCGCGGCCCTCGGAGGAGCGGTCGGTGAGCGCCACGGCGGTCGCCCCGACCCCGAGCCCTTCGCCTTCGCGCTCGTACCCCCTGTCCGAGACCCCGCAGACCATCCCCTCCGTACGGCAGCACGAGCCCGCCCGCGGCCCCGGCTGGCGTCCTTCCGACGGCGCCCGCGTGGTCGTGGACGACGGCGACCTGACCGACGAGGGGCGGCTGACCGCCGAGGAACTGGGCCTGGAGTACGCGGGGGAGGCCGAACCCCGCGCCGGGGACGTGGAGCTGACGCTCACCGGGGACGGCGGGCCGGACTCCGAGGCGTACACGATGACTGTGCGGAACGGGCAGGTCCGGATAGCCGCCCCCGCCGAGGCCGGCGTCTTCTACGGCACCCGCACCCTCAAACAGGAGGTGCGCGGCGGCGGTACGGCGCCCGAGGGCGTCGTACGGGACCAGCCGGCCAAGCCGCAGCGCGGGTTGATGCTCGACATCGCGCGCAAGCACTTCACGGCGGGCTGGATCGAGGACCGGATACGCGAGCTGGGCGACCTCAAGTACAACCAGCTCGGCCTGCACTTCTCCGACGACCAGGGCTTCCGCATCGAGTCCGACTCGCACCCCGAGGTCGTGTCCCGGCAGCACCTCACCAAGGCGGAGGTACGGCGGATCCTGGACCTCGCGGCGAGCCGCCACATCACCGTCGTACCGGAGATCGACTCCCCCGGACACCTGGGCGCGGTGCTCGCCGCGCATCCGGAGCTGCAACTGCGCAGCGCGGGGGGCCTCGCGGCCGCCGGTGCGATCGACATCTCCAAGCCCGCGGCCGCGGACATCGTGGACGACCTGCTGAACGAGTACGCGGACCTCTTCCCAGGCCCCTACTGGCACCTCGGCGCCGACGAGTACCGGGCGCTGGCCGTGTCCGACCCCGAGGCGACGTACCCGCAGCTGGCCGCCGCCGCGCGGAAGGCGTACGGCGCCGGAGCGGGCGTCGCCGACCTGGCGACCGGATGGCTGAACGACCGGGCCGCCGTGGTGCTCGGGCACGACCGCACTCCACGGGCCTGGAGCGACGGCTTCTTCCGGGACGCGCGGGTCCAGGCGGCGAAGGAGGTGCAGGTGGCGTACTGGACGGGCAAGGAGATCGGCGCCCGCCAGCCGGTCGAGTACCTGAGCGCGGGCCGCCGGGTCGTCAACTACAACGACGAGTTCCTCTACTACGTCCTCGGCGAACCGCAGACCTTCGTCTACCCCACCGGACAGCGCATCTACGAGCAGTGGACGCCGAGGGTGCTGCGCGGCACGACCCCGGTCCCCGGGAAGTACGACGACCAGATCCTCGGGGGCGTGTTCGCGGTGTGGTGCGACCTGGCGGACTCGCAGACGCAGGAACAGGTGGCGGCGGGGGTGCGGATGCCGCTGCGGGCGCTCAGCCAGAAGGTGTGGGACGAGGGCGAGCCGGAGCTGTCGTGGCCCGCGTTCAAGGAGCTGGCCGAACGGCTGGGGTGACGGGGGATTCCGGGTGGACGTACGGGAGCGGTGAACCGTATGTTCCATGTTCCGCGTGCCGGGTGTGACGCTCTGGGGAGAGGCGTGCCCGGCCGTGTTGAGGAACACGCACGTTCGACCACACACGGGGGGCTTCACCATGGTCTGTACGCGTTGCCGGAGCTATGAGGCGGCACCGGACGGCGTCCTGTGCCGGGCGTGCGAGGCCGCGGCCGCGCATCCGGCTCCGCCGCAGTTCCAGCAGGTGCCGCAGAACGGTGCGGCACCGGCGGTGTGGCTGCGTTCACCGGTCGGGCTCGGGTGGGTGGCCGTCGCGCTGCTCGGGGTGGTCATCGCCACGGACCTGTTCGCGGTCTGGACGGGTTTCGTCATGTACGACACCGCGGACGCCCTCGCGAGCGGTGACTTTCTCACCGTGTCGGACGAGGAGTGGGACCGGGTGAACTCGCTCTATGTCGGGGCCGGCGTCGTGCAGTTGGCCGCCTGGTTCGCCACCGGCGTCGTCTTCCTCGTCTGGTTCCACCGGGTGCGGGTCAACGCCGAGGTCTTCAATCCGTTCGGGCACAGCAAGACGCGGGGCTGGGCGGTGGGCGGCTGGTTCGTGCCCATCGTGAACCTCTGGTTCCCGCGCCGGATCGCGCTGGACATCTGGGACGCGAGCAGTCCCTTGGACACGCGCCGGTCGCACGGGCTGGTCAACGCGTGGTGGGCGATGTGGCTGATCGGGACCGTCGCCGGTCGGGTCGCCTCCAGCGGGTACGAGCGGGCCGAGACCGCGGAGGAGATCCGCGACGCCACCGTGGAGGTGCTCATCACGGACGCCCTCGACATCGCGGCCGCCGTGCTGGCCATTTTGTTTGTCCTGACGTTGACACGGATGCAGGACACGAAGGCGAGGAGCGGGCCGGGGACCCCCGCGCCGGTCGCCGCCTGACCCCGGACCGTCCCCGGCGGGCTTGGAGCGGATTGCGTGATTCCGGGGGCGAACTGCCGTACGACTGTGGTGTATTCGGCCCGAGGCGTGCCAAGACGCTGGGGGAACCGGAATGGGCTACTGGGGCTACTACGTCGTGGGCAGAAGCGAGCGGCCGCTCGCGGAACTCGACGCGCTGGCGGGGGTGCCGGGGCTGGAGCTGCACACGACGGCCGCCGACGGGTGGCAGGTGTGGCGGTACCCGAGCGGTGACGCCGACATCGGCAACATGAGCACACTCGCCCGGCAGACGGGCGCGCCCGCGCTCTTCGCGTACGTCATGGACAGCGACTGCGCGGTCGTCGAGGCCGCCGGGCCCGAGAGCGGGAGCTGGACCACCTGTCTGGCGCGCGGGGCCATGGCCACGCACATCGACGGCGGCGAGGACGGGCTCACCGTCGAGGACTACTTCCTGGAACCGCGCGACGCCGCCGAGTGCGCCGTCGCCTGGGCCGCGGAGGCGGGGCACGAGGTGGCTGCCGAACCGCTGGTGGACGTATTGGGTTCTGAACCCGAACCTGGCCCTTCCGATTCCGGGGACTTGGCTGAAAATCTACTCTTCCGGTTACTCGACCGGCTCGGGGTGGTGCCTCTGTGACACTCCCGAGCCGTTGCACGCAGTAAGGGGAAGTGCGGGCTCCGTTAAGTGAAGGCGCCCATTCGAACGAGTTCGAGGAGGCGTGATGAGCCTGGTGGAGCTGATCGCCCAGGCCGACGAGCGTGGGCTGGCGGCGAGTGGGTTGGCTTGTTTGGATCGGTGCGTGCCGCTGCTCGGGGGCGATGACGAGGTGCTCCGGCCGCTGTGGGCGAGCCTGGTGGACGGGCGGGAGTGGGAGGAGCGGGTCGCCAAGGTACGCGGGGAACTGGCGGCCGGGGACACGTCCGGCGATACGGGGCGGCCCGAGGACGAGGCCGCCGCCCTCGCCCGGAGGATGCTCGCCGCCGTACCCGCGGAGAAGTCGCCCGAGGCCCTGCGGCAGTGGGCCGACGCCTGCTCCGTCGCCGCGCTCCAGATACACCGGCTGCTCGACCCCCTCGACGACGGCGAGGAGTGCGTGAACGGGCGCCGACAGGGCCGTACGGCCGGCATGTCCCCCCTCGTCGCCGCCGAACTGCGCCGCCAGGTCACCGTGCTGGAACTCCTCGCCGGCCACGGCGCGAGTGGCGTCCGCCAGGCGCTCGACGTGTCGACCGAGGGACGGTGCGTGCTCCGGGCGGTGGTGTCGCGGCGGGCACGGGGGCGTTCGTGAACCAGGGGCCGGACAGGCTGATGGTGCCCGGCCGGGGCTGAAAGGTTCGGCGCGGGTTGGAGGCGCGCCCCTTTCAGGGGCGCGGGGAACTGCTTTTAGGGCGCGGGGCTGTGACATTGTGCGGCTCCGCCGCGTGGGCGCGACCAGCCACGGACGACCCGCAGCTCGGCACCAACCCGAAGAACCCCGTCGGGGGTCCCGGGGCGAAGCCCCGTGGGGGTAGAAGGGGCGGAGCCCCTGGGGGATGGGACGGGTAGGGGCGGCGGGGGCGAAACAACCTCCCGCACCCGGCACATTGGCCGAGGCCTGGTGGATTCGTACGCACGGATATGACGGGACCGTACGGGCCGACAGTGACACTCGCGGCTCCCCGTCCGCTGGAACTTGCGAGACGTGAGGGACTCTTGGGGGGTTCGTGGAACTCGTGGAGACGCAGCGAGGGACCGTCGGGGTACGGATGCGGTGGTGCGCCGGGGAGTTCGTGCGGCGGGTCACCGCGCGCAACCGGCTGCCGCTGGACTACTCCGTGAACAGCCTGCGGGTCGTCGACGTCATCGTGGACGGGCTGCGCAAGGGCGCGACCGAGCGGTGCGAGGTCGAGGGCGTGCTGTTCGAACTCGGGGTCTACGCCGGTGAGGTGCTGGTGCGGCGGGCCGGGGCCGAGTGGGTCGAATTCGACGCCGTACAGCGGGAGTTGTTCGGACAGCCGGTCGGCGTGCGGATGCCGGACGGGCGGGTGTGGAACCCCCTCGGCAAGGTCGTGAAGCGGTTCGAGGCGGGAGAGCCGGAGTCCATACGGATGCTCTACCTCCAACTGCACGGGCGCGTGGCCGGGCCGGCGGCGTACGAGCCGAGCTCCGCGTGAGGCGGGCCGGCGCGAGGTACGAGGCGGCTGACGAGCAGTGACACTTCTGTGAAGCCCGGCGCTGATGACCTTGGGGGTGTGGCCACCATCGGCCGTGCCCAGGGGGAACCAGGAAAACCGATCTCGGTACGAACGAGGACAGTGTTGGGCCAAGGAGGCGAATCCCGCCGCGTACAGGCGTACGACGGGGAGCTGGGCGCGGCCGTAGCGCGGGCCCAGGAGGGGGACGAGACCGCCTTCGCGGCGGCGTACCGGATCGTGCAGCCCGGACTGCTGGGCTATCTGCGTGGGATCGTCGGCGTCGACGCGGAGGATGTCGCGTCGGACGCTTGGCTGGAGATCGCGCGGGACCTCGGCCGGTTCAAGGGCGACGGGGCGGGCTTCCGCGGCTGGACCGCGACCATCGCCCGGCACCGGGCTCTGGACCACCTGCGTCGGCAGAAGGTGCGGCCCCGGGCGACCGCCCTGGAGAACGACCTCCTGGACCTGCCCAGCGGCCACAGCACCTCCGAACAGGCCCTGGAGTCCCTCTCCACCGAGTACGCCCTCCAGCTGGTCGCCCGGCTGCCCCGGGACCAGGCCGAGGCCGTGCTGCTGCGTGTCGTCGTCGGCCTGGACGGACCCTCGGCCGCCCGCGTCCTCGGCAAGCGACCGGGTGCGGTCCGCACCGCCGCCCACCGGGGGTTGAAGCGCCTCGCCCAGCAGCTCGGCACCGAAGGTGTGACGGAAGACGGTCCCCGGACGCTGGGGGAGTCGAGATGAACGGCAACGGCAACGGCACGCGTGACCGGAACCGTAACCGGAACAGGAAGTCGTCGGGCAGAGGTGGCAGCGGACATGGGTGAACGACAGGGCGACGGCGGACCGGCCGACCGCCGGGTCACGCACCCCGGGCCGCTCGGCCCCGGCATGAGCGGGCCCGGCCCGAACGGCATCCCGCCCCTCGACGTCCTCCTCGCCACCGCCGTGCGGGCCCGGCACGTCGACCCCGACGGCGAGGCGCGCGCCGTCGCCGCCTTCCTCGCGGCACGGGACCAGGGCGCCCACACGGCCCGCACCCGGCGCCGCGACGACTGGCGGCCCCGTGAGCAGCGACGCGCCCGGCGTTCGGTACGGGCCACCCTCGCGGTGCTGCTGGCCGGGCTGACCCTCGGCGGGGTCGCCGTCGCGGCCGTCGGCGGTGCCTCGGACGACCCGGGCGACCAGGACGGACGCAAGACCCCCTCGGCCGGCGAGACCGACCTGCCCACCCCCTCCGAGTCCGCGGCCCCGACCACCTCGGCCCCCGGGGCGCACTCCTCGGCCCCCGGTCCGGAACGCCCCTCGCAGGCCCAGGACACCGAGGCCCAGTGCCGCGCCTACGAGCGGGTCGAGACACGCGGCAGGGCCCTCGACTCCGCGGCCTGGCAACGGCTCGTCGACGCGGCGGGCGGGGTGGCGGAGGTCGAGGAGTACTGCGCGGAGCAACTGGACGAGGAACGGGACGCGCAGCCGGGCGACGCGGCTCCGGGGCGTACGGGGGAACCGGGCGCGCCCGGCGGCGGGGCCGGCAGCGCCGCCGCCCACAGCGAGGCGGCCAGTGCGCGGCCCACGACACCCACGGCCGGGAATCCCAACGGGAATGCCAAGCGGAATCAGTAGCCCGCGGGAGAGAGCGCGCCGGCGAGATGTGCGGAACGAAGTCCGTGAATCCGTGAATGAAGTCCGGAAAGAAGTAGGGCCGGCGTGCTCGCAAGACCCCCGTACTCGCAAGACACCCGGCCGACCCCGCCGATGGCAACGGCCGGGGCCGCCACCCCCCACAGGAGAGGCCCCGGCCGTCGCGCGGCACGGGCCGCGCGGCGGCCCGTACTACCTACAGCGCCGCGCCCGCGTTTTCTGTCACACCCCGGCACACCCCGGCGCGTCACGAGTTAGTTGCATCTTCTACGGACATGGACGGGCAACGGTTTCACGCCGTAACGTGCCATTCGCGCCGACCTGCGGACAGCAAAAGACGACCGCAACCGACCAGCGGCCTGAAACCGCAACCATCAATTGAGAAACCACGATGGCGAGCGACCAGGTCCGCGAGAGCGGCGCCGGTTTAGGCGCATAGGGAGTGTGCGGGTGCTGGGGGACGACGCGGAGCTGACCGCCGCGGTGCTTGCGGCACAGGACGGGGACGAGACCGCGTTCCGGACTGTGTACCGCGCGGTGCACCCACGGCTGCTCGGGTACGTGCGCACGCTGGTCGCCGACCCGGACGCGGAGGACGTCACCTCCGAGGCGTGGCTGCAGATAGCCCGGGACCTCGAACGGTTCAGCGGGGACGCCGACCGGTTCCGCGGCTGGGCCGCCCGGATCGCCCGCAACCGAGCCCTGGACCATATACGGATGCGCGGGCGCCGCCCCGCGATCGGCGGTGACGAGACCGAGCTGACCGGGAAGGCCGCCGAGTCGGACACCGCGGGTGAGGCCATGGAGGCGCTGGCCACGGACCGTACTCTCTCCCTGATCGCCCAGCTCCCGCAGGACCAGGCGGAGGCCGTCGTCCTGCGCGTGGTCGTGGGCCTCGACGCCAAGACCGCCGCGGAGACGCTCGGCAAGCGGCCCGGCGCCGTCCGTACGGCCGCGCACCGCGGACTGAAACGGCTCGCGGAACTGCTGGGCGCCGATCCGCAGGCCGCCGGGGCACTCGACGCCGTACCCCCGCCGAGAGAGCCGCAGCAGGAAACACAGCAGCAAGCGCAGAAGCAAGCGCAAAAGCAAGCGCGGAAACAAACACAGACAGAAGCACAGACAGAACCGCAGAAGGAACCACAGGGAGAACCGCGCTCACGCGCGGTGACGTCCGCCGGTGTGACGCATATGCGTTCGCGGACGCAGAAGGACATGTGATGGCCGACGAGCACTACAAGTGGCTGGACCGCGACGCGGCGGAGCGTCTGCTGCGTGGTGAGCCGCTGGAAGCCGTCGACGCCGACACCCGCGCGCAGGCCGACCGGCTCGCCGGGGCACTGGACGCGCTCTCCGCCGAGGTCCCGCCCGCCGACAGCGAACTCCGGGGCGAGGAAGCCGCGTTGGCGGCGTTCCGCAAGGCCCGCGCGGAACTCGCCGACGAGGATCCGGCGCTGAAGTCCGGCCGCCGTGGCCATCGGCACGCCTCGACGTTCCCCGCCGACAGCGGTCTGGTACGGCTCGGACGCCCCGGCCGGCCGACCCGCAGGGCACGCCTCGTCCGTCCCGTCCGTTACGGGATGGCCGCCGCGCTGGCCGCCGGAATGATCGGCGGGGTCGCCGTGGCCGCCGGAAGCGGCGCCCTGCCGACTCCGTTCCGTGACGACTCCCCGCGCCCGGCCGCCTCGGTCTCCGCCGCGGTTCCCCCGGACCGGCCGCTCGTCTCGCCGCCGGCGGGCGAGTCGGAGGGCGGCGCCCGGAGTGAGCCCACCCCGGACGGCTCCGCGGACGGTTCCTCGGGCAACGGCACCTCGAACGACACCGCACGCGGCAACCCCGACGGCACCGGCCGACCGGTGCCCGACGGCTTCGCCAACGGCCAGGGCCGGTCCCCCGCCTGGCGGAACGGCATCCTCTCGTCCTGCCGCGACATGAGCGACGGCAAATCCCTGGACGCCGACCGCCGGCGCAACCTGGAGAAGGCGGCGGGCGGCACCGCCACCGGCCGCGTCAAGAAGTACTGCGACGGCGTCCTCAACAACCAGTCCGACCGCTCCCCCGCCGACAGTTCCCCGGACAACGCGTCGGACCGCTCCGTCGGCGGAAACGACTCCCGCTCCGGCAAGTCGGACAAGTCCGGCGAGGACGAGGGCGACAGCCAGGGCGGCAAGGACAAGGGCAAGGGCAGCGGCAGGAACAACGGCCACGGCAACGGCAAGGGCAACAACGGCGACGGCAAGGGCAACGGCAGATCCTCCGGCGGCAACCACCACCGCACCGACGGCGGAGCCACCACACCCGTAGCCGCACCGGACCGCGTCACGACCCAGCCGGTGAGGCCGACGCCCGCCGCACCGCGGTCCGGCGGACCGAGGACGCGGACCTACGCCTGACCCGCGCTCGCTGCCCATGCCCGTCGACCCTCTGGGCGACAAGGGCCGCGACGAGTCCCGATTCCCGAGTCCAGAGTTCCGTGCTCAGCGACGCCAACACCTCCCTGACCTGCGGTTTTGTTCGAGGGGAAACTTTCTTCGGCCGGGGTGTGACGTTTTCGGCCGCTGAAGCGCAGTAATGAGTGAGCCGACTGGTCATCGGCCATCGCACAGAGCCGGGGTTCCCCCCGTACCTACGGCTCGTGCACCTCGGCGCGGGCGGGACACGTTCCCCCGGTCCCGCCCGCGCCTGCAACTCTCCTTCGCTCACCAGTGGACGACGACCTTGTCGCCGTTCCTCACCTGCGCGAACAGGTCCGCGATCGCCGCCTCGTCCCGTACGTTGACGCAGCCGTGCGACGCCCCGTAGTAGCCGCGGACCGCGAAGTCCGAGGAGTAGTGGACCGCCTGGCCGCCGCTGAAGAACATCGCGTACGGCATGGGCGTGTCGTACAGCGTGGACACGTGGTGGCGTGACTTGAAGTAGACGTTGAAGACGCCCTCGCGGGTCGGCGTGTACTGGGAACCGAACCGCACCTCCACCGTCGAGAGCGTCCGCCCGTCGACCATCCAGCGCAGGGTGCGGCTGGTCTTGCTGATGCACAGCACCCGGCCTGTCATGCACCGCGGGTCCGGCGCGGCGGCCCGCTGACCGCCGAACGCGTACAGCTCCCACTTGGTCGGCTCCCGCGTCATCTTCAGCAGCCGCGCCCATGTCACGCTGTCGGTCCTGCCCGTCTGCGGCAGCCCCCGCTTGCCCTGGAAGCCCTTGACCGCGCCGACGGTCGGATCGTCGTACGTTCCCGTCGGCCCGTCGAAGAGCCAGGCGACCTGCCGGAGACGGGACTGCAATTCACGTACGTCCCGGCCCTGGTCGCCGTACGCCCAGAGGACCCGCGGAGGGGCGGGGGAGGGAGCCGCCGTACTCGGCGCGTTCTTGCCGTCGTCGTCCGCGCCGTCCTCGGTGTCGCCCTCCGCGCCGGGCTGCTCACCGGCCGGCTCCTCCGGCGTGGCCGTGGCCTCGATCCGCACCGGCTGCCGCCCGCCCCCGCCCCCGGTCCCGTCCGCCGCCTGGACCGCACAGCCGCCGGCCAGGGCGAGCGCCGCGAGCACGGCCGCCGATCTCCGCATGCCTGTGATACGCATCCCAGCCCCCGGTCGTCCCGGCTCGTTCCGCCGTCGCCCGGCGGCCCACCCCCGGACGTGCGGTCGTGTCACCTGAGATGCTCCCCGGACGTGAACGGTTGCGAACCGGTCGCCATTGTTGTGAGCGGCGGACGTGGGAGACCCTGTGAGCAAGGTCCCAGCCTGGTCCTCTCCACCGGGCGCACGGCCGCCGCTACAGTCCGTCAGCGAAGGTCGTTCGTACCAGCGAGTAACCGAGCATTCGTCCCAGCGAGCAACCAAGCAACAGCCAACGCGGAGGCATCACCATGGCGCGCGAGTCGGAGTCCGGACTGCCCATCGAGCCGGTCTACGGGCCGGAAGCTCTGGAGGGTTGGGACGCGGCCGAGAAGCTGGGCGAGCCCGGCTCGTACCCCTTCACGCGCGGCGTGTACCCGTCGATGTACACCGGCCGGCCGTGGACGATGCGCCAGTACGCCGGCTTCGGTACGGCGACCGAGTCCAACGCCCGGTACAAGCAGCTCATCGCCAACGGCACGATGGGCCTGTCGGTCGCCTTCGACCTGCCCACCCAGATGGGCCACGACTCCGACGCCCCGATCGCGTCGGGTGAGGTCGGCAAGGTGGGCGTGGCGATCGACTCGATCGACGACATGCGGGTGCTGTTCGGCGGCATCCCGCTGGACAAGGTGTCCACGTCGATGACGATCAACGCCCCCGCCGCCCTGCTGCTGCTCCTCTACCAACTCGTCGCCGAGGAGCAGGGCGTCAGCGCCGACAGGCTCACCGGCACGATCCAGAACGACGTGCTGAAGGAGTACATCGCGCGCGGGACGTACATCTTCCCGCCCAAGCCCTCCCTCCGCCTGATCGCCGACATCTTCAAGTACTGCAGGGCCGAGATCCCGAAGTGGAACACGATCTCGATCTCCGGCTACCACATGGCCGAGGCGGGCGCCTCCCCCGCGCAGGAGATCGCGTTCACCCTCGCGGACGGCATCGAGTACGTGCGCACGGCGGTCGCGGCCGGCATGGACGTCGACGACTTCGCGCCCCGCCTGTCCTTCTTCTTCGTCTCCCGTACGACGATCCTCGAAGAGATCGCCAAGTTCCGCGCGGCGCGCAGGATCTGGGCGCGGGTCATGCGCGACGAGTTCGGCGCGAAGAACCCCAAGTCGCTGATGCTGCGCTTCCACACCCAGACCGCGGGCGTCCAGCTGACCGCCCAGCAGCCGGAGGTCAACCTCGTCCGCGTGGCCGTCCAGGGCCTGGCCGCGGTCCTCGGCGGCACCCAGTCCCTGCACACCAACTCCTTCGACGAGGCCATCGCGCTCCCCACGGACAAGAGCGCCCGCCTCGCCCTGCGTACGCAGCAGGTCCTGGCGTACGAGACGGACGTCACCGCCACCGTGGACCCCTTCGCCGGGTCGTACGTCGTCGAGAAGATGACCGACGACGTGGAGGCCGCCACCGTCGAGCTGATGGCCAAGGTCGAGGAACTCGGCGGCGCGGTCAACGCCATCGAGCGAGGCTTCCAGAAGAACGAGATCGAGCGCAGCGCCTACCGCATCGCCCAGGAGACCGACTCCGGCGAACGCGTCGTCGTCGGCGTCAACCGCTTCCAGCTCGACGAGGAAGAGCCCTACGAGCCCCTCCGCGTCGACCCCGCCATCGAGGCCCAGCAGGCCGAACGGCTCTCGAAGCTCCGGGCCGAACGCGACCAGGCCGCCGTCGACACCGCCCTCGCCGACCTGAAGAAGGCGGCGGAGGGGACGGACAACGTCCTCTACCCGATGAAGGAGGCGCTGCGGGCCCGGGCGACGGTGGGGGAGGTGTGCAACGCGTTGCGGGAGGTTTGGGGGACGTACGTGCCGTCGGACGTGTTCTGACCTGGGCGATTACTCCGTACGAGTGATCACGGGCGGAAACTGCACGTCTCCGGCTACTCTCATGAAGAGTGAGCCCCGAAAAGGAGGATGCCGTGGCTGTAATGCAACACGAGCTGACGTTGGGCGAAGCCGCCGACCTGCTCTCCCGTGCACTGCCTGGGCACCGCGTGGAGATTCTCCAGGGGAGGCTCACTGTGACACCACCGCCGGACGGCTCGCACGGACTGTCGTTGACGAAGCTGTGCAGGGCGCTCGAACGCGCAGGTATCGCGGGAAGCGGGGCCGAGTGGATCCAGGGTGTCGGCCTGTGGCTGCCTGCGTTGCCAGAGGACTTCGCGATCCCTGACCTCTCCATCGTTGACGAGGACTTCCGCGACGCTCATGTCACGAAGAACTACTACGCCCCGAACGTCTTCCGCCTGGTCGCGGAAGTGACGTCGTCGAACTGGTCCGACGACCTTCATGTCAAGGTCGAGTGCTACGCCCAGGCGGGCATCCCGGCCTACCTCATCGCCGACCGCAAACACGACGAGGTCCTCCTCTACACCGACCCCGCCGACGGCAAGTACCCCGACCCCCAGCGCTTCAAGCGAGGCCAGAGCGTCCCCGTTCCCGAGTCCGTCGGTGTGACCCTCGACCTCTCCGTGGACGTCCTCCTCGACGGCGACGGCGAGGGCTGACCCAAAGCCCCCGCCGCCGAGCCGTCACTTGGAGCCCGACCGTCGCGCCTTCAGAGCCCGGCGAATCGCACGGGTCGCAAGCGGCGGCAACAGGTCGACGGCGATGCGCTTGACCCGGCTGCGCGGCCGCTTCGGACCAGTCCCCTTCTTCGGATTCCTCGGACCGGAGCCGAGCCCCTTCCCGGCCGGCTTCGCCGGTGGCCGCTGTGCGGCCGAGGCACGCTTCTCGGCAGCCGCCTCCTCGGTGGCCCGCACCTTGGCGGCCTCCTCCTCCCGGGCCGCTTCCTCCTTGGCCCTCTCGGCGGCCCTCCTCGCGGCCTCCTCCGCCGCCGCCACCTGATGCCGGGACGGCGGGAACACCGGCGCGGTCATCCCCTTGGACTTCAGCCGGATGATCCGGTGCCCCGCCGCCTCCTGCACGCTCAGATGATGGTCCTGCTGCCGTTCCGCCAGCATGTCCAGCAGCTCGTCCTGGACGGGCGTGGGGTCGTCCCAGGTGCCGTACAGCTTCTGGGTGCTCAGGCAGATGGGGCGCAGGCCCCGGTTGAGTACGGCCTCCCAGGCGGCGACGGAGACGCCGGGGGTGTGCTCGGAGCGGAAGTCGTCGAGGACGACGATCCCGCCGGGCAGCAGGGCCTCGCTCGCGGCGCTGATGTCGCCGTACACATGCTCGTACAGGTGCGATCCGTCGATGTGGACGAACCGGCAGGAGCGCGGTTTCACCTCGGTGGGCACCACCGAGCTGGGGCCCTGGAGCACGCGCGGCAGCATGTCGTGGAAGGAGAGGTAGTTGTCCTCGAAGATCTTCCGGGTGAGCGCGCTGTACGACTTGGTGGACTCGGCCTGGTTGGCCCCGTCCGGCGCGTCGCCCTCGAAGAGGTCGCACACCGTGTACTCCTCGCCCTCCCGCAGATGGCGCCCGAGGAAGATCGCGCTCTTGCCCATGTAGACGCCGACCTCCAGCAGGTCGCCCCGCATACCCCCGGATTCCTGCCGGTCGAGGAGCCAGTCGAAGAGCATCTGGTCGAGTACGGGGAACCAGCCCGGGACATCGTCGAGCCGGTGGGGCGGTTTGATCGTGCCGTCGACTACAGCCATGAAGACAGAAGACTCTCTCGCTGGGGGACGAGGGCTACTGGCCCAGGGAAGCTGTGAGAAGCCTAGGGGCCAATCGGGAACGATATGGCCAAACCCGCCCCAAAAGCGATTCTCAAACCCCTGAAGATGTAAACCGAGAGTCAACTATTGCTCTACGCAACGTAATTCCGCACCTCAGGCGCGCGGGCGCTCCAGCACCTTGCGCAGCACCGGCTGCAGCCTCTGCTCCACGCCCCGGTACATGACCCACGCCAGCACCAGCATCGTCCCGAGGGTGAGCGCGAAGGTGGCGAGCGAGGGGATGCCCAGGTGGCGGTGGAAGTACCAGATGACCACCCAGCCCAGGTGCTCATGGATCAGGTAGAACGGGTACGTCAGCGCGCCGGCCAGGCTCAGCCAGCGCCAGTTCGCCCAGTTCAGCCAGCCCAGCGCGATCGCGGCCACGGCGAGGAAGCCGAGGGTGACGATGAGGAGGATGCCGAACGTGGTGCGGTGGGCGAAGACGTCCGCGCCCGGCGGGTGCCACATGCTGTGGAACGCGATGTTCTGGCCGATCAGCCAGCTCACCGCGACGATGCCCCAGGCGTAGGTGTCCTTGCGGTCGCGGTGGATCAGGTAGAGGCCGATGCCGCCGATGAAGAACGGGGCGTACTTCGGCATCACGATGATGTCCAGCAGCGGCTGTTCGGCGCCCCGCGCGATGACCGCGGCCAGGGTCCAGACCGCGCAGAAGGTGATGACCCGCTGCCGGGTCGCCCCGGGGATCACGATGCACAGCGCGAACAGCGCGTAGAAGCGGACCTCCACCCACAGCGTCCAGCAGACGCCCAGCACCCGGTCGACGCCCATCGGGTACTGGAGCATGCTGAGGTTCAGCAGCGCGTCACTCGGCGAGACCGACTTGTACGCGACGACCGGCAGCGCGAAGACCCCCGCCACGAGGATCACCGCGAGCCAGTAGGAGGGCAGCAGCCGGGAGGCCCGGGAGGCGAAGAAGGAGCGCAGTGAACGGCCCCAGCCGCTCATGCAGATCACGAAGCCGCTGATGATGAAGAAGATGTGCACGCCGAGCGAGCCGTACGAGAAGTACTCGTGCATGGTGGGGAACTGCACGCTCGGTGAAGTGCCCCACGCCTGGGACACTTTGCCGCCGCGTCCGCCGTAGTGGTAGAAGGCGACCATCAGCGCGGCGATGAGCCTCAGCCCGTCGAGCGCACGCAGGCGTGGCGCGTGCGCTCGGGGAACTATCTGTGGAGGGACACCGGACGCCCCTGCTCTTGACTGCTGCTTGGCGAGCGGAGTCGTCTCCACTGTTGAATTCATCCGAGAGTTGCCCTCTTCAACGACCGTGCGCGGCGCGCTACTCGACGTACCGTCGCACTCCGTGGAATGAAGGCCAGTTGAGCCGGGACGGCGCCCGGCAGGGCCAGCGAGGTCAGGCGGCGCCGCTTGAAGTAGCGCCAAGTGTACGTATTCAGATGGCTCGTCAGGTACGTTTCAACAGCCTGCCTCAGCTCCGGATAAATCTTGGGCTGCATGGCGAAGCCGACCGCCTGGACCAGGCCGTTCAGCCGTTCCACGTCGATGCCGGGCTTCTGGTCCTTCACGGCGGCGTGGTCCGTCAGGTCCGGAAGGAGCGCGTCCGCCACGGTGACGGGAACGCGGTTGCTGTTCTCGTACGGCTTCAGGCGTTCCAGCAGGGTGTCCGTACCGGTCCGGGCGACCGGCAGGCCGTACAGCGCGGAGGCGGTGAGCAGCCCGGTGGAGAAGCAGCCGATGACGAGCGCGGGCCGCATCTTCTGGTAGAGCACCTCGGCGAGGACCGGCGTGTCGATGACGGTCAGATCGGCGCCGAGCTTCTCCGCCTCCTTCTCCAGCAGCCGCGACCAGCGGACCGGAGCACTGGGGTGCGGCTTGAACACCACGCGGGTGTGGCCGAGTTCGACGGCGCCCTTCAGCATCCGTACGTGGAGCTTCTCCTCCTCCTCGGCGGTGAGGATGTCGAGGGCGGAGAGGTACTGGCCGAGCAGCATGGCGGGCTCGTCGACCGAGGGTAGTTCGTCGCCGGTGTCCACCAGTTCGGTGAGCACCTTCACGAAGGCGTCGGTGGGCACGATCTCCGGCCCGACGCCGAACTCCGTGAGCAGCAGCGGCTTCAGGCCCGGCACCAGGTCCAGGTGGAGGAGGCGGTCGATACGGGTGCCGATCAGCGGGTCGATCTTGTTGCGGGTGGGGCCGTAGCTCATCAGGCCGTCCGCGTAGACGGTGATGGGCGCGCCCGTGAAGATCTGGCAGAAGCCGAGCGCCGGGTTCACCTGGATCGACTCGACGGCCAGCTCGACGTCGTCGTCGCCGAGCTTCCAGGCCAGCCGCAGATGGCGCTCCCACAGCGGCACGTCGTCCAGCCGGGGCGACCAGCCGCCGGGGTGGAACGGGGTGATGGTCTCGTTCCACGAGACCACCTCGTCGAACCGGCCGCGCAGATGCGTGAAGCCCGGCATCTCGTCGAGCGGCGAGGAGACCTCGGGCGTGGCCGCGTTGTTGGAGACCAGCAGGATGCGCCGGTTCGCGGGTGCGAAGCAGTCGCTGTCCAGTGCCGCGGCGAGCGTGGCGGCGCCGTACAGCGTGGACGCCATGAAGATCTGGGTGGTCACGCGGGCACCCCCGTGGTGGCGGGACGGCGGCGCAGCCGACGCAGGCGCGTGGCACGCTCTATGTCCATGGAGTCGAGGGCGTCGTCGAGCACGTCCTGTGGCATGCGCCTCAGTGCGGCGGCGCTCATGGACTTCAGCTTCCGTGCCACGGCCGGCTCGAACCTTTCGATGGATCCCAGGTGGTGGGAAATGATCGCGCAGTAGGTGCGTACTGCCTTGGGCAACAGCTTCGACGCGTCACGGTCCCCGGCGGTTTCCTGGACGACCTCGTCGAAGGCCCGGATGAAGTCGAGTTGCCGTACGTCACCGATCTGCGTCAGCGAGGAGGCTACCCCGCGCCGATAGTGGACGCCCAGCAGTCCCACGGCGGCGAAGGACTCGGCCTCCCGGTGCAGCTTCCAGATCCACGGCCGGTCCTCGGCCGTGCGCAGCCCGTCCGTGAAGTGCAGCACACCCCGGTCGACGAGCCGGCGATGGTAGATGCCCGCCCAGGCGTAGGCGTAGTCGACGGAGGTGGAGCGGTCGGTGGGCAGGATCGCCTCCCGCGGGTTCATCACGACCCCGCGCCTGCCGTGCGGAACCCGGTTGATGGTCCGGGTCCGGCCGGTGCACTGCACATGATCGGTACGGACGAAATCGCAGCCCAGGTCCTCAATGGCGGCCAGGAGCTGCGGGTAGTAGCCGGGGGCGAGCCAGTCGTCCCCGTCGAGGAACGTGAGGTATTCGCCACGTGCCTTGTCGATCCCGGTGTTGCGCGCGGTGGCCAGCCCCCCGTTCTTCTCATGTCGGACATGGACCGCGCCTGGCAGTTCGCGCTCGGCGTGCGCGAGGATGTCCGGTGTCTCGTCGCGCGAGCAGTCGTCGACGAGAATGAACTCGAAGTCCTCGCGCGCGTTGGCACGCAGGCTCTTCAGAGTGTCGGGTGCGTATTGCTGCACGTTGTAGAACGGCACGATGACGGAGAGCTTGACCACCCACGTGAGGTTAGAGGGTGGCGAGGGATCTTGCTTGGCCGGGTCCTTGATGTCGGGTGAACGACGGGTGCCGGAAACGTGAACTAGAGTCTTTTCGGCGCTCATCGTAGCCTGATTCGCCTTTCGTCGATGTGCTGTTAACCGTTTGTTGCTCTCTGGTTGGGTGGAGGATTGGAATCGCTTCCTAGCGTCTTCGACGTGCCTGCAAGTACAGCGAAGTCCCTGAGGGTTGCTGTCCTCGCGGATTCCGACACCCGGTGGAAATGGGGTTCGCTCACCGCGAACCGTATCGCTCCGGAAGATTCGGACATTCGTCTGGACGGATACCTTCTGCGTGGCCGCGCCACCCCCACCCCCCGCCAGCTCGAAGAGGTCGGTGTGCGCGCGGATTCGCTGCGTGAGGTCACCGGCGTCGAGTTCCTGCGCGCGATGACGGACGACGCGATGACGGACGAGTCGTACGACCTGGTCGTGCTGGCCCTGGTCGGCGGCGGCGTCCAGGCGATCCTGCACGGTCTGCGGGCCGCGTGGGGTGTGCGGGAGAAGCGGCCCGTGGTCGTCACCGGGTACGTCGGAGTCGTATACGAAAAGCTCGCCGACGGGTTGCTGCTGCGCCACGGTGCGGATCTGGTTCTGGCCAATTCCCGTCAGGACGCGGACCGTTTTCGGGCGGTTTACGACGGTGTGGGGGCCGATGCCTCCAGTGTGACCGAGGTCGCACTGCCGTTCCTGGGCGGAAAGCCGTACCAAGCTTCACAGGACCCCTACACGGTCGTCTTCGCCGCCCAGCCCTCCGTGCCGGAGAACCGCAAGGACCGCACGTACCTGCTTGAGCGGCTCATCGGGCACGCACGGCTGCACCCGGAGCGCCAGGTGCTGCTCAAGCTGCGCTCCAAGCCGGGCGAGCACACCACCCACATCGAGGAACTGCCCTACCAGAAGCTGGCGCAGCGGCAGGACCTGCCCGCCAACTTCAAGCTGGTGTACGGGCACATGGGCGAGGTCCTCGACAGCACCGACCTGCTGGTCACGATCAGCTCCACGGCCGCCCTGGAGTCCCTGCACCGCCGTATCCCGACTGTCGTGCTCTCCGACCTCGGGGTGCGCGAGGCACTCGGCAACCACCACTTCGTCGGCTCCGGCTGCCTCGCCTCCTGGGACCAGCTCGACGCCGGTCACGAGCCGGCCCCGGACCCGGAGTGGGTGGCCCGGCAGGGCGTCGCGGCGGACGGGTCGTACGCCACGGCCTTCGACGCGGCACGCGACCGCATCGCCAAGCTGCTGGCCGCCTCCCACCTGCCGCCGCTCGACCCCTACTACACGACGGTGACCGCGCCCGGCTATCTGCCGGGTATTCTCGCCCGTCACCACCTCGGCCCGGACGGCAGCCCGCTGCCCGGGGCGCCGGCCGCCGACAAGGAGGCCGGTCCGGTGCGGCAGATCGTGCGCCGGGCGGCGCGCGGCGCGTACCGCCACGGGGTGCAGCGCGTGGCGCCCGTCATCCGGCGGATGGGGGAGCTGTGAGCAAGCCCCCGCACCATGGGCGGGCCCGCGTCCCCGGCGCGCGAGCCGCGACCACTGATCTCCAAGGAGTACTTCCCATGTCCCACCCGGAAGCGGACCAAGCGACGCCGCCGCGTCGTGTGCTCGCCGTGATCCCCGCCCGCGGGGGCTCCAAGGGTGTTCCCGCCAAGAACCTCGCCCCGGTGGGCGGCGTTCCGCTGGTGTCCCGCGCGGTGCGCGCATGCCGTGAGGCCCGGCTCGTGACCCACGTCGTCGTCTCCACGGACGACCAGGCCATCGCCGCCGCCGCCCGGGAGGCGGGCGCCGAGGTGGTCCTGCGCCCCGCCGCCATCGCCGGTGACACCGCGACCTCCGAGGCCGCCGTGCTCCACGCCATGGACGCCCACGAGACCCTCCACGGCTCCCCGGTCGACGTCGTCCTGCTCGTGCAGTGCACCAGCCCGTTCATCGTCCGCGAGGACATCGACGGGGTCGTGGCCGCGATCGTCGAGAACGGCGCCGACACGGCGATGACGGTGGCGCCGTTCCACGGCTTCATCTGGCGCGACGCGGCGGACGAGTTCGCCGCGGGCGGGTCGGCGGCGGGTTCCGCCGCCGACCGCGCGGCGGCTCAGGGCGCCGGCGGTGCGGGCGGGCAGGGCGAGGCTGCGGCGACGCATCCGGCGGGTGCGCCGGCAGCCGGCCGTGCGGCAGCGCAGGGCGCGTCCGCGGCACGTGGCGGCGCGGACACCCAGGGCGGGACCACGACACCGCACCCGGCGATCGCACTCGCGAACGACGGCCACGCCACTCCCGCGCCCGTCGCCGGAGGCTACGGCGTCAACCACGACAAGTCCTTCCGCCCGCGCCGCCAGGACCGCCCGCAGGACCTGCTGGAGACCGGCGCCGCGTACGCGATGCGCGCCGCGGGCCTGCGCGAGCACAAGCACCGCTTCTTCGGCCACACCGAGCCGGTGCGCACCGACCCGGCCCGCGTGCTGGAGATCGACGACCCGCACGACCTCGCCCGGGCCCGGGCACTGGCGCCGCTGTTCGACGCCGACCGGCCCGGCGCCCTCCCGACCGCCGAAGACATCGACGCGGTCGTCCTCGACTTCGACGGCACCCAGACCGACGACCGGGTGCTGATCGACTCCGACGGAAAGGAGTTCGTCTCCGTGCACCGCGGGGACGGCCTCGGTATCGCGGCCCTCCGCAAGAGCGGCCTGGCGATGCTGATCCTGTCCACGGAGCAGAACCCTGTGGTCGCCGCCCGGGCCCGGAAGCTGCAGATTCCGGTCCTGCACGGCATCGACCGCAAGGACCTCGCACTGAAGCAGTGGTGCGAGGAGCAGGGCATCGCGCCTGAGCGCGTGCTCTACGTCGGCAACGACGTCAACGACCTCCCGTGCTTCGCCCTCGTGGGCTGGCCCGTGGCGGTCGCGAGCGCCCACGACGTCGTGCGCGGCGCCGCACGCGCGGTCACCACCGTCCCCGGTGGCGAAGGCGCGATCCGAGAGATCGCCAGCTGGATCCTCGGTCCCTCTCTCGACTCTCTCGAGTCCCTCAACAAGAAGTAAGGAAAACCCCGCATGAGCTCCAACTCCCGCATCCGCAAGTTCGGTTCGCGAGAAGTCGGCCCCGGCAAGCCCGTCTACGTCTGCGGCGAGATCGGCATCAACCACAACGGTGACCTGGAGAACGCCTTCAAGCTCATCGACGTGGCCGCCGAGGCCGGCTGCGACGCGGTCAAGTTCCAGAAGCGCACCCCGGAGATCTGCACCCCGCGCGACCAGTGGGACATCGAGCGCGACACCCCCTGGGGCCGGATGACCTACATCGACTACCGCCACCGCGTGGAGTTCGGTGAGGCCGAGTACGGCCAGATCGACGAGTACTGCAAGGAGAAGGGGATCGACTGGTTCGCCTCCCCGTGGGACACCGAGGCCGTCGCCTTCCTGGAGAAGTTCAACGTCCCCGCCCACAAGGTGGCCTCCGCCTCCCTGACCGACGACGAGCTGCTGCGCGCCCTGCGTGCCACCGGCCGCTCGGTCATCCTCTCCACCGGCATGTCGAGCCCGAAGCAGATCCGCCACGCGGTCGAGGTCCTCGGCTCGGACAACATCCTCATGTGCCACGCCACGTCGACCTACCCGGCCAAGGCCGAGGAGCTCAACCTGCGCGTGATCAACACCCTGGAGAAGGAGTACCCGAACGTCCCGATCGGCTACTCCGGCCACGAGACGGGCCTGCAGACCACGCTCGCCGCGGTCGCCCTCGGTGCCACCTTCGTCGAGCGTCACATCACCCTCGACCGCGCCATGTGGGGCTCCGACCAGGCCGCCTCCGTGGAGCCGCAGGGCCTCACGCGCCTGGTCCGCGACATCCGCACCATCGAGGCCTCCCTCGGTGACGGCGTCAAGAAGGTCTACGAGTCCGAGCTGGGCCCGATGAAGAAGCTGCGCCGTGTCGCCGGTGTCGTCGCCGAGGCGGAGATCGCCACCGCGGCGGGGGAGCCGACCGGCGTCTGAGCCACGGCAGCAGCCCCACGCGTCCCGCCTTCCAATCCGGAACTCACGGAAGCGACGGTCCTACGTCGATGAGCCCTCGCGCCAGACCTGCCGGCCCCCACACTCTCGCGTTCGTCGAGAGCCCGGTGCAGCTCTTGAACGTGCTGGAGTGGGCGCACGCCCACTCGGGCCGGCATCCCGGCGCGGGGTCTTCCGGCGAGGCCGGTTCTCCGGGCGGTACCGCGGTACCGCCCGGAGAGGGAACCGTTCCGGCATCCAGGGGCGCGGACGCGGGCACGGGCGTGGAGGCCGGGGCTGTTGGGCAGACCCCGTCGGCACGGCCCGGCGAGGGATTCACCGTGGTCATCCTCACACCCAACGACCCCATGACACGGGGTCAGCTGCGCCGCATGGCGGAGCTGGCCACCGAGGACGGCCACGACGTGCGGTGGGAGGAGGCGCGGGGCGGCACGACGGCCCCGTTCCAGACCGTCGCGGGCCTCGCCCCCCTGCTGCGCCGGGCGGAACGGGTCGTCCTGGGCGACCCGTTCTCCCGCTACGTACAGCTCCTTCTGACGATCACCCGGGTCAAGGACCTGGTGGTCGTGGACGACGGCACGGCGACGATGGAGTTCGTCTCCCAGCTCGCCCGCGGTGAACGCCTCGTCCGATGGCACCGCAAGGGCGGCCGCCCCGGCCCTCGCGACCTCGTCTTCGCCCCGGTCTCCGCCAAGGCCCGCGACCGGCTGACCCCGGGCGAGGACCGCCGGGTGGAGATCTTCTCCTCCATGCCGATCGACGAGGTCCCCGAGGGCATCACCGTCACCGCGAACGACTTCTCCTGGACCCGCTCCCGCTTCGACCCGCCCACCCTCAACAAGGGCGCCGACATGGTCGGCACCTCCCTGGTCGAGACCGGCGTGGTCGACCCCGAGCGCTACCTGCAGGCGGTCCGCACCCTGGCCCGCACCCACTGCGCGGCCCGCTACTTCGCCCACCGCCGCGAAAGCCCCGAGAAACTCCACCGCCTCGCCGAGGAGACCGGCCTTGAGGTCGTCCGCCCCGACCTCCCCCTGGAACTGATCGCCCGCCGGGGCCCCATCGGCCGTACGATCCTCAGCTTCCCCTCCACCGTCGTCCACACCCTGCCGCTGGCGCTGGCCGGCACGGAGGTCCGCGTCGCCGTCTGCGACATCGACCCGACCTGGCTGACGGAGGGCGCCTCGCCGCGGGCACAGGGGTTCCTGTCGGGGGTGACGGGGACGGCGCGGGATGTGCACCGGTTGTCTTCGGTGAGGCTGGCTTAGGGGTGGCTTGGCCTGAATCCACCGACGAAACCGGGTCCGCGCAGCTTTCGTCCAAGTCAGCGGCCAGATCGAGCCACTCCGCGCCTTCACCTCCCAGGTGAAGATCGATTACCGCCCGAAGGGCCGGTGACCTGGGAAGACGTAGGCCGCCCTCCATGGGCATCGGTGGATTCAGGCTCAGGGGTCCTGGCACTATGACCAGGCGGGCCGGACGCAGTCTGCCGGTCGGCGTCAGCGGGGCGTTACGGCGGCACACGAGGGCCTCCTGCCGGTCGGCGGAGATCTCGCGATCCACGCCGATGCGAGAGGCCCTCCTACCATGCAAGCCCTCGTCACCGACGTGCCGGGACAGCACAACCGGGATTTCCGGCAACGCGGCGAGGCACGGTGCCAGGCCGCGCGCCCCCGGGCGGGGCATGGTGCAAGGCCCCCTCAGGGGGCTCGCGGGTCCCGCTCGGTGGTGGTCGCCGCGCCGGACGACCACCACTGTCGCAAGGCTGAAGGCTGACGGCCGGTGGCGGGTCAGGCGTCGGAGGAGGTCCGGCGGATGCGGCGGAGGCGGCGTACGCCGCGTCGGGTGATCACGCGGAACAGAGTCCTGGTGTCGGCGTGCTCGGCCCGGCGGGGGGCGGGCACCGGTGCCGCGGGCTTCTTCTCGGGGGCCGGCCGCTGGCTGGCCAGTATCGCGGCGAGGACCGCGCTGGCCGCCGCGGTGGACGGGATCACGGGCGGGCCGGCGGGCGCCGACGTACGGCTGCCCCTCTTGGTGAGCGCGGCCAGGTCGCCGATGACCCGTACGCCGAGGTCGGATATGCGGGACACCTCCCGCTCGGCTATCGCCGACACCTCGTCCACGGCCCAGTCGGGGGTGGTGACCCGGGGCTCGTCCCGGCTCGGCTTGTGGGCCTTGCGCAGCTGGGGCCGCACGCCGTGCCTGATCAGCTTTCCGTAGCGTTCGTCGGACCACTTGTTCTCGTGTGCCGTCTGGTTGAGCTGCCGTATCAGCTCGACCTCGCCCAGCGTCAGTGACCGGTTGCTGGCGGCCTCGTCCGGCACCAGCAGCCCGTTCGGCAGTCCGACCAGCTCTTCGAAGATCCGGAGCTGCATCAGCGGATTCGTCTCGTCGACCACGACGACGGTCAGGTTCTCCGGCCCCACGATCGAGGCCCAGCGGTCCACGAGCTTGCCGTGTTCATGCCGGTGCCAGAACCGCTGTGTCCGTGCGGTACGGCCCTCCTGCCGAAGGGTTTCCTTCAGCCAGTCCTCGTAGGGGGTGCGCATGCCGTTCTGGACGTACTCCTGCCACTGCGACGGCAGGATCTTCAGCAGCGGCCGAAGGGTCACCACCACGTGGATGCGCTCTCCGCCCAGCTCCTCGACCACCGACCGTGCGACCTCGGCGTTCGCGATGCAGAAGTACTCGCTGCTGATCACCACACGCTGGTCGCCCGCCGCGGCGACCTCGGCGCACAGTTCGTCCCAGCGCTCCGGTTTGGGAGTGCTGGACCCCCTCCCGAGGGTGGCACCGACCTTGGCGCCCGCCGCACGGGCGGGCTGGCGGTCCTTCCCGGCGTAATGGACCCCGTGCTCGGCAAGCTGCTGCCGTGCCAGGTGGAACGCACCCTGGAGCGCCGTCGTACCCGTCTTGTGTGGCCCCACGTGCAGAAGGCGAGTGCCCGGCGGAAGCAGCTTGCTTTGCATAGATTGCCCTTTCTTTATTCGGGCGGGACCCTAGCACTGGTGTTTGTGCGAGCGTTAGGTCTTGTCATGGCAATCACAGGGGCAGACCTGTTGCCCTGCCGGTGCCTTGATCAACTGCCTTGATCGGCAGGCGGGTGTGCCGGCTTGGTGGCCAGGAGGAACGCCCGTTGGCGGGTCTCGTCCCCGCTCGGCTCGCGCAGGACTTGGGCGTGCGGGAGCAGTCCGGCCCCGGTCAGGAGAGCGGTGACGGTGTCCGGGTGGCGGAGGTAGTAGTCCAGGGACACCGCGTGGCCGAAGCGCTCCGTCAGATGGAGGTGTTCGCCGCCGGTCTGGAAGGCGAGCAGCACATGGCCGCCGGGGACCAGTACGCGGTGGAACTCCGCGAAGGCGAGCGGGAGTCGGTCGTCCGGGATGTGGATGATCGAGTAGAGGGCGGCGATTCCGGCGACGGAGTCGGACGGCAGGTCCAGGGCCGTCATCGAGCCCACGTGGAACCGGAGTTCGGGGTGGGCGCGGCGGGCCAGCGCCACCATGCCGGGCGACACGTCGACTCCGAACACCGACAGGCCCAGGTCGTGCAGACGGGCCGTGACGTCGCCGGGGCCGCAGCCGATGTCGGCCACCGGGGCGGTGCCGGTCGCCTTGACGAGGTCGGCGAAGCAGGTGACCACGGCACGGTCCAGGGGGACCGCCAGGCCGTCGCGGAAGCGTTCGGCGTAGTCGGGGGCGATGGCGTCGTAGGACGCCCGGGCGGTGCGTATGAAGTCCGGGTCGCTCACAGGGGCGGAGCTTATGCGCTCCGCTGGGAGCGGTGAGGAATCTGCGGGCCGGTGGGGGGCTGGTCGCGCCCACGCGGCGGAGCCGCATATCGACACGGCCCCGCGCCCCTATGGGGCGCTGCCGAACCGCACTGGACTTCGCTGGACCCGCTGAGGGGCTTCCGGGGCGAGCGGTGCGCGATGCCGTGATATCCGTGGGATGGGATACGGGAACGGCCGGGCACCCCGGACCGCTCCCGCTGCTCTCCGTGGTCGCCCCGAACTTTCCGTGAGATCCTCGGATCCACCCAAGATCTAATCTGCGGAAAGGCGGGCGAGTTTACCCATCTGCGTCGATATCTATGCGCCCGGTGGCCAAGATTTCTTCCCCTGACGGGCTGAAGTTTTGTTGATCGTGGGACAGTTGGCCGCCCGATCGCCTTACCCTTCAGAGGGTGAACCGTCTGATGTCCAGAGAGTCCGAGGCCGATCTCCCCGGGGAAGCCGTGCTCCCCGGCACGCTGCCCGATGTGGTGCGTGCCGAACTCGTGGCGTTCCGCCGCGACTTGCACATGCACCCGGAGCTCGGCAACCAGGAGTTCCGTACGACCGCCGCGATCAAGGCCCGCCTGGAGCAGGCGGGGCTTGAGCCGCGCGTACTCGACATCGGGACCGGGCTCATCTGTGACATCGGGCACCCGGAACCGTCCCGCCCCATGCTCGCCCTGCGCGCCGACATCGACGCGCTGCCGATTCCGGACACCAAGACCGAGTGCCCGTACCGGTCCACCGTGCCCGACCGCGCCCACGCCTGCGGCCATGACGTGCACACCACCGTCGTGCTCGGCGCGGGGCTCGTCCTCGCCGAGCTGCACCGGCAGGGGCGGCTGCCGCGGCCCGTGCGGCTGATCTTCCAGCCTGCGGAGGAGGTGCTGCCCGGAGGCGCCCCGGACGTCATCGAGTGCGGGGTGCTCGACGGGGTCGGGCGGATCATCGGCGTGCACTGCGACCCGAAGGTGGACGCGGGGCGCATCGGCCTCCGACACGGCCCGATCACCTCGGCCTGCGACCGGCTGGAGGTCGCCCTCGACGGACCGGGCGGCCACACCGCGCGGCCCCACCTGACCACCGACCTCGTCAGCGCCGCCGCCCGGGTCGTCACCGACGTGCCCGCGCTGGTCGCCCGTCGTGTCGATGCCCGGTCCGGGCTCGCGGTCACCTGGGGGCGCATCGAGTCCGGCCACGCCTGCAACGTCATCCCGCAGCACGCCGAGCTCTCCGGGACCGTACGCTGCCTGGACCTGGACGCCTGGCGGCAGGCGCCCGACCTGGTGCACGCGGCCATCGACGAGATCGCCAACCTGTACCGGGCCAAGTCCGAGATCAACTACATCCGGGGCGTCCCGCCGGTCGTCAACGACCCCCTCGTGACCGAGCTGCTCCGGGACGCCATGAGCGTCCGGCGCGGGGCGTCCTCCATCGAGGACACCGAGCAGAGCCTCGGCGGCGAGGACTTCTCCTGGTACCTGGAGCACATCCCGGGCGCCATGGCCCGCCTCGGCGTCCGCAGGCCCGGCGAGCGCACCGTCCGTGACCTCCACCAGGGGGACTTCGACGCGGACGAGGACGCGATCACCGTCGGCGTCGAGCTCTTCACCGCGGCCGCGCTCCTCGACACCGGGGCCGGCGGCGCGTAACGGCCCATGGGGCCCCGTGGATCTGTACGCCGATCCCGTGGGTCTCGTAGACCCCGACGCAGGTCCCGTGGGCCCCGCAAGCCGCTTCCCTCCGGTTGCGTTCCCTCCGCTTGCGTCCCGTCCGCCCCCGAGGCAGCCTGGTGCGCGTGCCCGTACGGCACGCGCACCTTCACGCAAAAGCCAATCCGCGGATACGGAGAGTAAGGGTCGCAGGGGACGCAACGTCCCAAGCACACCTTTCGAACCCATGGTTCACAAGGACGTAACCGGCCATCGGCACGAATGGATAACGGCCACGCGGAACCCCATTCCCCGGAGTGTCTACGCGCGTTACTCTGCGCCGAACTCAGCACCCACTGCGGGGCTCGGAGAATGGGGAAACTTCACGATGCGTCGGATATCCAGACTGACCCGCGTCGCGGTGGGGGTCGCGTCGCTCGCACTCGCCGCCACTGCCTGTGGCAGTACCAGTAGCGACAGCGGCAGCGAAGGCGACGGCGAAAAGGGTCTCGCCATCGCCTACGACATCGGCGGCAAGGGCGACCAGTCCTTCAACGATGCCGCCTTCTCCGGCCTGGAGAAGGCCAAGGACGAGTTCGGCTACGACACGGCCGACATCGAGCCCACCGAGGGCGAGACCGACGCCGACAAGGTGCAGCGTCTGACCTCGCTGGCCAAGCAGGGCTACAACCCGATCGTCGGTGTCGGGTTCGCGTACGGCCCCGCCATGGAGGAGGTCGCCGCGAAGTACCCGGAGACGAGCTTCGGCATCGTCGACTCGGTCGTCGAGGCCGACAACGTGGCGTCCCTGGTCTTCGCCGAGAACGAGGCCTCGTACCTCGCCGGTGTCGCCGCGGCCAAGGCCACCGAGACCAACACGGTCGGCTTCGTCGGCGGCGTCGACATTCCGCTGATCCACAAGTTCGAGGCCGGCTTCAAGCAGGGCGTCGAGGAGACCAGCGACGGCAAGGTCAAGGTGCTGTCGCAGTACCTGACGCAGACCGCCGAGGAGGGCGGCTTCGCCAGCCCCGACAAGGGCAAGGCCGCCGCCGAGGCGCAGCTGGAGAAGAACGCCGACGTCGTCTACCACGCCGCCGGTCTCTCCGGCCAGGGTGTCATCGAGGCCGCCGCCAGCCAGGAGAAGTGGGCGATCGGCGTCGACTCCGACCAGTACCACCAGGAAGCCCTCGCCAAGTACCAGGACTACATCCTGACCTCGGCGCTCAAGGACGTCGGTGGTGCCGTGTACGCGCTCGCCAAGTCCGTCGAGGACGGCGAGCCGCTGACCGGTGTCCAGACCTTCGACCTCAAGGTGGACGGCGTCGGCCTCGCCGACTCCAACCCGCGGTACGCCGAGATCGAGGGCCTCGCCGACGCCGTGGAGACGGCCAAGGCGGGCATCATCGACGGCTCCATCAAGGTCGCGACCGAGTAATTCGCGGCTGACTGAGGTCCTGACGGACTCCGCTCCCCGCCCGAACGGGCGAACCACTGGAAGTGGACAAAGTCACACGGAAGTGCCCCGAAGCGGGCGGGCGTCAAGCGCGCCCGCCCGCTTCGGCGTTCCCGCCGCAGGTCACCCACCGCCACGCCTCCTTCGCGGACGCGCCGACTCGGCCACGGGCGCATAACAAGGTGGACAGAAGGGGTTTTCAGGCATGTCTACGCGCGTTAATCTGCGGCGAAGCCAGCGCCGAAGCTGTGAACGAGAACCGAAGCAGTACCGACCGGCGCTTGTACGACAGGAGCACCAACACATGCGCCGGGTTTCCCGCACAGCGGTCGCAGGCGCAGCGACCGCCTCCCTCGCCCTCGCTCTGTCCGCCTGTGGCGGCACCTCGACCTCCGCCTCGTCCCAGTCGCAGGGGGACAAGGGGCTCGCCATCGCGTACGACGTCGGCGGCAAGGGTGACCAGTCGTTCAACGACGCCGCGTACGCGGGCCTGGAGAAGGCGGAGAAGGAGTTCGGCTACGAGACGGCGGACATCGAGCCCACCGAGGGCGAGACCGACGCCGACAAGACCCAGCGCCTGTCCTCGCTGGCCAAGCAGGGCTACAACCCGGTGATCGGCGTCGGCTACGCGTACGCGACGGCCGTCAAGGAGGCCGCGGAGAAGTACCCGGACACCACCTTCGGCATCGTGGACGATGCCACGATCGAGCTGGACAACGTGGCGGACCTCGTCTTCTCCGAGGAGCAGGCCTCGTACCTCGCGGGCGTGGCCGCGGCGAAGAGCACGAAGACGAACACCGTGGGCTTCGTGGGCGGCGTCGACATCCCGCTCATCCACAAGTTCCAGGCGGGCTTCGAGCAGGGCGTGAAGGACACGAACCCCAAGGTCGAGGTCCTGTCGCAGTACCTGACGCAGACCGCCGAGGAGGGTGGCTTCGCCAGCCCCGACAAGGGCAGGACGGCCGCCGAGAGCCAGATCGAGAAGAAGGCCGACGTCGTCTACGCGGCGGCCGGTCTGTCCGGTCAGGGCGTCATCGAGGCGGCGGCCGCCAACGAGGTGTGGGCCATCGGTGTCGACTCCGACCAGTACGAGCAGGAAGCCCTCGCCAAGTACAAGGACTCCATCCTGACCTCGGCGATGAAGGACGTCGCCAAGGCGGTGTACAACCTGGCGAAGTCGGTCGAGGGCGGCGCGCCGGAGAGCGGTATCGTACGGAGCGATCTGCAGACCGGTGAGGTCGGCCTCTCGGAGTCCAACCCCGAGTTCCGGGACAATGCCGAGCTCCAGGAGGCCGTCAACACGGCCAAGGAGAAGATCATCAGCGGCGAGATCGAGGTCAAGACCAGCTGATCCAGCACGACGAGCAGCATGTAACCGCGGGGTTACGTCCGCTCAACGGGGTGCGGGGGGGCAGGGGGCCCGCACCCCCGCTTGTCGGGTGCGGGGGGGCCGAGTTTTTAGTTAGGGGGGGAGGGGGGATGTAGACCCCCAAAAACACGAGAGTGTGCAA